>CAJQOW010000131.1 GCA_905480055.1 uncultured Acidimicrobiia bacterium | reverse complement strand
ATCATCTCGCAGTTCACTCCGGAGGGCCGCGGGGTATCAGGGCGACCGGACGCCGGCCCCGGCAGGAGGTATTGCCAAAGGGTGGGCCGAAGGAAATAGCCGGGGATGTTGGAGGACGGCGGTGGTGCTTTCGAGGTTCGAGAAGACGGCGGGCCAGGAAGCCATCATCTCGCAGTTCACTCCGGAGGGCCGGGGTAGGGGCCGGCCTGCGTGGCCCAGAGTGTCGTCAACCACCTCGGCGGTGGTGGATCGCCTTGTACCTTCCTCCAACGATCCCCTGCTATGTGTTCCAATGGTTGCCGTGGCAGATGGCAATGTCAACCGAAATCTGCCAAATCGTGGGTGGGGCCCAACGAATCGTGGCCCAAAGTGTTGAGAACGCGAAAGAACGGCCTACGGGCTAGCCCGCAGCCGCTCTCTGCCGGACCAATTGGTCAGGAGTTGCGTTCCTTGATCACGTCGTCGAGGACGCTCGGATCGATCTTCACGCCAGGGCCCATCGTTGAGGAGATCGCAATCCCCTTGATGTAGTTGCCCTTGGAGGACGACGGCTTCGCTCGCTTGATGACCTCGGAGATCTCGATCACATTGTCGAGCAGGTTTGCCTCGTCGAACGACACACGCCCGACGGGAACATGAACGTTTCCGTACCGATCGTTGCGGTACTCGACACGGCCTGCCTTGAACGCTGCAACAGTCTTTCCGACGTCCTTGGTGACGGTCCCTGTCTTGGGGTTCGGCATGAGGCCTCGAGGCCCAAGCACCTGACCGAGCTTGCCGACGACCGGCATCATGTCCGGCGTGGCGATGGTGACGTCCCAGTCGAGTGCACGACCCGCACTGATCTCGTCCGCGAGTTCCTGACCGCCAACGAGGTCGGCGCCAGCTTCTTCGGCTTCCTTTGCCTGGTCGTTTGCGAACACAACGACCTTGACATCCTTGCCCGTGCCATGGGGCAGCGAGACCGTGCCCCGCACGATCTGATCTGCCTGACGGGCATCGATGCCGAGCTGGAATGCGATGTCGACGGACTCATCGAACTTTGCGTACGCGAGGCTCTTGACGAGATCGACGGCGTCGGATGGGCTGTACTGAGTCTCACGGTCGTAGCGACGCTCAGCGTCGGCACGGTTCTTCGAGATTGCCATGGTGTTTCCTTTCGTGGTAGTCACGGACCCGAGGGTCCTTCCACATGTGGAGCTCAGGAGCCCTGGGGCTCAGGAGCTTTGGAGCTGTCGCGCTATGCGTCGACTACGTCGAGGCCCATGCTGCGAGCTGTGCCTTCGATGATGAGCATTGCGTTGTCAACGTCATTTGCGTTGAGGTCAGGCATCTTGGTTTCGGCGATTTCGCGAACCTGTGCCTTGGTGACCGATCCAACCTTCTCCTTGTGCGGAACGCCGGATCCCTTCTCGATACGAGCGGCCTGCCGGAGCAGCACAGCTGCCGGTGGCGTCTTCGTGACGAAGGTGAACGAACGGTCCTCGTAGATCGAGATCTCGACCGGAATGATCGTCCCGGTCTGTGCCTGCGTGGCGGCGTTGTATGCCTGGACAAAGTCCATGATGTTGACGCCATGCTGGCCAAGTGCAGGTCCAACCGGCGGTGCAGGGCTCGCCTGTCCGGCGGGGATCTGCAGCTTGAGCACGGTCATCAGTTTCTTGCGACCCATGATTCAGATTCCTTGGTGTATCAGTATTTGATGATTTGGTCGAAGTTGAGTTCGACCGGAGTCTCACGACCGAAGATGTCCACGAGCACGCGGACCTTCGACTGATCGACGTTGATGTCTTCGATGACGCCGTTGAAGTCTGCAAACGGACCTTCGACGACACGCACGGTCTCGCCGACTTCCCATGCGGGCTTGAAGGTTGGCTTCTCCTTCTTGGTGCCCTCTTCCTTCTCGACGCCGAGAATGCGTTCGACCTCGCGCCGTGACAGTGGGCTCGGCTTGGTGCCGGAACCGACAAATCCTGTGACGTTCGGTGTGTTGCGAACGGCGTACCACGAGTCATCGTCCATGTACATGCGGACGAGCACATAGCCAGGGAACTTCTTCCTGGCAACCGTGACCTTCTTGCCGTTCTTGTACTCGACGACGTCTTCCATAGGAATGACAACGTCGAAGATCTTGTCCTCGAGGTGCATCGACTTGACGCGAGTTTCGAGGTTCGCCTTGACCTTGTTCTCGTAACCCGAATACGAGTGGACTACGTACCAGGCACCGGGAAGGTCGTACGGGCTGAGAGGTTTCGCTTCGACGATCTCCTCGACAGCCTCAACGGTCTCCTCGCCATCGTTCGCCTCAACCGCTTCTACTGCTTCGGCCTCGGCCTTCTGCGCGGCGTCGACCTCACCGATCTTTTCCACGACATCAACCTCTTGCTGTGCGTCGTCGCTGACGACGTCTTCGATTGCTTCTGGCATCAGATAATCGCATCCAGAACGGTGATGACCAGTCGACTGAAGGCCCAGTCCATTGCGAAGACGATCAGCGTGAGCACGGTGGTCACACCGAATACAACGATCGTATAGGTCTGGAGCTCTTCACGCGAAGGCCAGTTGACCTTCTTGAGCTCGCTCCGAACTTCCTTGAGGTACTTCCGGAACCGCTGGAACAGGTTCAGGTTCTCCTCTTTGGAGTTCTTCTTCTGCGAACGCGAAGCATCAGAGCGGCGCTTCTTTGCTCGCTCTTCTTCTTTCGCCTGAAGGCGTCGCATCTCACGATTCAACTGCGTTCTCCTCGTGGTTCGCAGGGGTGGCGGGACTCGAACCCACAACATCCGGTTTTGGAGACCGGCGCTCTGCCAATTGGAGCTACACCCCTCCGGCCCGGCGCCGGGCCCGGCTGGAGAGTTTATGTATCCGTCATTGGAAGTGTAAACCGTCTGCGCTCGTCGCGACCGGAGTTCTCCGGAGTTGGGTCATGCTGCGCGTTGACGGTACAAACGGAACAGCACCGCGGTGCCGGCGGCTGCCGTGGCAGCTGTGGCGACTGCTGCTGCAGCGGCGACCCTGGCTTTGCCTGCGTTGACCGGATCGAGATCCGGC
>CAJQOW010000130.1 GCA_905480055.1 uncultured Acidimicrobiia bacterium | reverse complement strand
CAAAAATTGAAAGCACCCGGGCATCGACAAAATAACGTGATACTGCGCTTTCCTCAGCATAACCCATGCCCCCGTGTATCTGCATAGCCTCACGCGTCAACCATTCGGCGACGCGGCAACTAAACAACTTAACCAAACTAGCCTCCATCTGACCTCTGCCGACATCCATTAGCTTTGCCACAGCATAACTAAACTGGCGGCAGGCAGTTATTGTAGCTAACATACGAGCCAATTTAATTTGCGTGAGCTGAAATTGGCTTAGTGCATTATTGAATACTCGCCGGTCACACGCGTAATGAAGAGCTTTCTCAAATGCCGCTTGCATCAGACCTGTTGCACGCGCTGCCGTTTGAATTCGTCCTCCAGAAAATCCCGCCATGGTATAATAGAAGCCACTTCCCTCACCCGCTTCACCTCCGACTAAGTTGTCCGCTGGGACAAAGAAGTCTTCGAAGAATAAATCGAAGGAATGCATCCCTCTGTATCCGAGCGTCGAGATAGCCTTACCAGTCAACGTTCCTCCAGCTTCCTGACTATATTCAAACTCGTGGCCTTCGAAGGAGGGCTTCAACCTCGAACCGCGGCGGCTGTGTTCGTGTCGCCGTCCACTCTCGGAGGGCACCACGGCCCTCATCGGTGATTTCGTAGACGTTGCGGCTGCGCCCGCCGGTGTCTTCCTTGTACGTCGTGGCGTAGCCGAGTTCCACGAGCTTCTTGGGTTCTGAGTAGAGGAGACGCTCGGACTTGGGCCAGGCATAGCGCAAGCTTCGTTGTGCCTGATGGGTGAGTTCGTAGCCGGTCCACGGCTTCAGGTCGAGGAGGGCCAGGACTGCGTATGAGGATGTGGTCATGCTTGGTGGCATGCCTTGACTCTACTGCACACTACAGTAATAGGGTGTACTGCAAGCTGCAGTACACCCTTCGTGGTTGAGTGCCCAACAACCGTCGTACCAGGCGGGCGACCACGCGAGAGGACATCATGGAGATATCCGAACACATTGCGCAAGACACTGCGTCCCATCGGGAGGGAGTTGTGAGTCTTGAGTTCTGAGTTCTGAGTCCGGCTCCCCATACCGCTCGCTCAAGGCTCACGGCTCATGACTCGGCACTCCCAGGCTCAGCGTCCGCGGGCCCGAACTCGATGTCGGCAGTTGCCGCAGTACCCGCGACCCTTCCCGGGGCACCGGAGAAGCCCCAGTACATGTTCGCATAGGCGATGGACTGACCGGGGCTGATCGGAGACCCCCACGGGCGGAGGTCTTCCGTCGTGTGGGCGTCCTCGACGAGGGTTGTGTCGTACCCCCGAACGAGCGCACCGTGGAGCGTTGAGCGAACGCAGGCGTCGGTTTGGGCGCCGGTGACGACGAGTCGTCACACCAGACGATCCGCAAGAATCGACTCGAGATTGGTGTCCTCGAACGAGTCGCCATGGTGCTTCTGGACGACGTCTTCGCCATCGACCCAAGGGAGGTCAGGTATCTGTTCCCAACCGTCGGATCCGTATGGCATGTCTTCGTCGGAGTGCTGGACCCAGATGACCGGGACGTCCTCTGACCGGGCCTTCACCACCAGCGCATTGATGTTCGCCACGACCCGCTCGACCTCGAACGCCTCGGAGATGACTCCATGCTGCATGTCGATAACCACGAGTGCCGTGTTGGGTCGGTCTGGGAGCGTGGTCACGGGAGCCCTTCCGGTCGGGTTGATCACTCTACGGGCAATGAGAACCCGTTGGTCGTTCAGCATCGACGAGCCGAATGCACCTGAAGCTGTCGTCGACTGGTTAGCATCGAACGCATGTTCGATTCCATGCAAGTAGGAGAAGCCGGCTATCTCCAAGGGCTCAATGCCGATCAGGCCGCAGCTGTACGCCACTCCAGCGGCCCGCTGCTGGTCATCGCAGGCGCCGGATCAGGCAAGACCAGGACGCTGGCATCGAGGGTCGCCCACCTGATCGAATCCGGTGAGCAGCCAGATCGCATCCTTCTCCTCACCTTCACTCGCAGAGCTGCGGCAGAGATGCTGCGGCGAGCAGACGCCGCCGTACCAAACGGGCATGCGACGGCTGTGTGGGGTGGCACGTTCCACGCGATCTCCAATCGGCTGCTGCGAAGGTTCGGCTCCGCAGTCGGGCTTGATCCGGGCTTCACCGTTATCGACAGGTCGGACTCGGAGTCGCTGTTCGGGATGCTGCGAGCCGAGCACGGATTCGGCTCCCGCAAGAGCCGCTTCCCCAAGAAGGAGACCATTGCCTCCATCTACTCGCGAGTGGCCAACGCCAGAACACCGCTCGACGAGACGCTCGAGCAGCGATATCCGTGGTGTGCCGACCATGGAGCTGACCTGCGTACGTTGTTCCTTGGCTACACGGAGCGCAAGCGCGAACAGAATGTTGCGGACTACGACGACCTGCTGCTCTACTGGCGTGCCCTTCTCGCATCCGATGCCCAAGAAGCTGTTCGAGGTCTGTTCGATCACGTCCTGGTCGACGAGTACCAGGACACGAATCAGATCCAGGCCGACATCCTGTTCGATCTATGCGGACCCGCAGGCAACCTGACCGTCGTGGGTGACGATGCACAGTCGATCTACTCATTCAGGGCGGCGAGAGTCGAGAACATCCTCGGGTTCCCTGACCGCTACGAATCCACCACCGTGGTGTCCCTCGAGCAGAACTACCGATCCACACCAGAGATCCTCGAAGTATCGAACAGGGTGATCGCCGCATCCGACATCGCCTTCGACAAGAAGCTCTGGTCCACGCGAACCCCCGGACCCGTGCCGGAGCTGGTCACCTGCTTCGACGAGGCCGCGCAAGCCGACTGGGTGTGTGATCGGGTGCTCGAGTTGAGGGAGCGCGGCGTCGATCTGCGCGACCAGGCGGTGCTGTTCCGCACCGGTCATCATTCGAGTGGCCTCGAAATCGAGCTTGGACGGCGCAACATACCGTTCGTGAAGTTCGGTGGGTTGACGTTCCTCGAGGCAGCTCACGTCAAGGATCTGCTCGCCATGCTGCGGATACTCGACAACCCACGGGATGAGCTGGCATGGAATCGCATGTTGCTGATGCTTCCCGGTGTGGGCCCGGCAACCGCCGCCAAGGTCATGAACCTTCTCGCAGATGTCGCCCAATCCTCGGGCGCCGACACGCTCGAATCGTTCCTGCGCTACGACGTACCGGCATCACTCGAGACGAGGGAAGTGCTTGGCCTCCTGCGAGACGCGCTCGACCAAGCGCGAGGGACCGACTCGGATGAACCGCCGCCGTCGGTGCAGATCGATGCCCTGATGCCATTCTGTGCAGCCGTCTTCGATCGGTTGTACGACGACGCATCCGCACGCCTCATCGACATCGAACATCTCGCATCCCTGGCAGGTGACTACGTGAACCGGTCGCATTTCCTCACCGAGATCGTGCTCGACCCGCCAGCCAGCACGAGCGGTTTTGCGGACGCCCCCTATCTCGATGATGACTACCTGATCCTGTCGACGATTCACTCGGCCAAGGGAGGCGAGTGGAAGGCCGTGACGGTGATTCATGCCGCGGACGGGAACATGCCGTCGGACATGGCGCTGTCCGAGCCGGGAGGCCTCGAGGAGGAGCGGAGGCTGATGTACGTTGCCCTTACGAGGGCGAAGGACCATTTGGCCATCACGGTGCCGCAGCGGTTCTACCACCATCGCTTCTCATCAAACGGTGCCCACACGTACGCCCTGCCGAGCCGGTTCCTGGACCCCGCGATGCCGGCGCTGATGCCGTTGGCTGTTGGTGCACCCGAGAGCGACGAGGCCGCTGCGTGGGTGGGATCTGGTGCCGATCCGGTTGGCGACGAGCTTCGCCAGCTCTGGGGCTGACGGGACTGCGTCAGGTCGTAAACGTGCCGGGACGGAACGGTGCATCGAACTCGACGATGGTTCCTGGCTCATCAACGCGGTCCACGACATCGAACGCCGCATCGAGGATCGCTGTCTGGCGCTCAATGTCGCCGACTGCACCAAATGGGCGCCCCATCGGATTGGGCGTGATCAGCGTTCGTGGCAGTGTCATCCGGCGGGCAACGTGTTCAAACGATTTCACCATCACGACGACCGTTGGCGTCCCTGCCTCCTCAATTGCCCGCGCGACGTGCCCGACCGACACGTGGCAGACCGGTCAGACAGGTACGAGGAGGATGATGTCTGCGTCTTCCTCGCCGATTCGGTCGAGCCAGTCCGGGATCTCGCGCTTCAGCCGGCCCTGTGCCGTTGCGCCGGGAAACGAGAAGTAGGTCGAGGTGATGCCGCCGATACGCCCTGTCTCCGCAGCCTCGGCCAGACGGTCGATGGGAAAGGCCACGTTCGGATCCCGTTCCACCGAGGTGATGTCGTAGCCACCGTGGCGGACGATGAGTTGGTCGCGCGGCGTCTGCGAAGGAATCTCCGATAGCTCGGGAGTTTCTCGCAGGAACTCGCTGATGCGGTCCATGGCCTCCTGCTGGGTCATGGATTCCACACCAAACGGTTCAGGGTCGTCCCCTTCGACGAAGTGGCCGCTCGAGGTCACGAGCCCCACCGTTGAGCCGGCAGCTGGCATCGGCGTGGGCGTGAACGGGCCGCTGTCGTAGGTGTGCGGACTCTCAGGGGCGTCCGGCTTGGGTGCGTACCCCGCGATCTGCGCCTCGAAGGCGGCGTCGATCAGTGGCTGGACATCACCGGTGTCGTAGGCATCTCCGAGGAGGGCGAGCAACTCCTGAAGGAGATCTGCAGCCGAATCGTTGTCGAGGGTCTTGAAGAACTTGAAATTCAGGTCGCTTCGTGAACCGTAGGAGAAGGAGCGCCTGAAGTCCTCGAAGCTCTCGCCAAGCTCGCCGTCAGTAGGCGTCGTTTCACTCATGCTGCGAGCGTACCGGGTCCGAGAACGGACGAGGTAGCTCTGCAGCCTTTTGGGGCACGGAGCTCCAGAATTCCAAAGGCCCCTAGCTGCTCACGGCTCATGGCTCGCGGCTTGCCTGCCGAGCTCCTCGACCCCTCGGCCCCTCAGCTTCCCAGCCCGCCGAGCCACTTCCCGATCGTGGCCAACGCCTCGGTGGACTGGGGTTGGCGGTCTGCGACGATCGGCCAGACGTGCATCATGTCCGGTTCGATGACCAGGGTGCAATGGACGCCGTCGCGTGAGGCATGGTCAGCGATGACGATGCTGTCGCCGAGGATCATCTCGGCACCCCCGGCAAGCACGAGGAGCGGTGGCAAGCCCGTGAGGTCTGCGTGGACGGGTGACACTTCTGGGAGCGTGAGCTGATCCCGGTCCGCGTACCAATTGTTCGGAACCTTGAGCCCCTGGAGGGGGAGGTAGTCGGTTGCGGCGTTCGTCCTGATCGTATACGACGTGTGCTGGAGGTCGAGGTACGGGGACAGGAGGACGGCGCCCCCTGGCATCGGAAGGCCCTGCGTCCGGATGCGCAACAGGAGCGCCGTCGCCAGCCCGCCGCCAGCTGAGTCCCCTGCAAGGACGATCGTCTGAGGATCTACACCCCCGTCGATCAACGCTCGATACGCGGTCTCAGCATCGTCCACGGCCGCCGGATATCGGTGGCGCGGTGCGAGGCGGTACTGCGGCGCCACTGCCGTCGCACCGGTGGCGTGCACGAGCTGGGCAATG
>CAJQOW010000129.1 GCA_905480055.1 uncultured Acidimicrobiia bacterium | reverse complement strand
CGGCGGTGTTGTGGACGAAGACGCTCTGATCGAGGCCCTCCATTCAGGCACCATCCGTGGCGCGGCCCTTGACGTGTTCACGACGGAACCCGTCGATGCAGCTTCGGGGGAGCGCTTCTTTGGAGTTCCGAACCTCTTACTCACACCGCACATCGCAGGCATCACCGAAGAGTCGCACCAGCGAGTGTCGTCGATGGTTGCCAACGCGGTCGCCGAGGTCCTCGCTCAGGGAAAATCATGACCGAGAATCTGGTCACCTGTGTTGGTCTCGCAGTGCAGGACTTCGTGTTCACGATGGATACGCCGGTCATCACAGGAGAGAAGAACTTCGCGACGGGACTGAACGCGGTTGGGGGCGGTCCCGCAGCGAACGCGGCGGTCAGCATCGCTCGCCTCGGTGGCAGATCCCGGCTGGTTACCGCACTGGGTGCGGATGCGATTGGCGATGCCATCGAAGCTGAACTTGCTGGCTATGGAGTTGATTGCTCGCTTGTGCGACGTGTTGATGCGCCGTCGCCGATGTCCGCTGTACTCATCGGACAGGACGGGGACCGCACCATCATCAACCGAACGGACCCCGCGCTGTGGATGAGCACACCGGTGCCTACAAGGGCTGACCTGGATGGCTCCGGTGCAGTGCTCACCGATGTCCGATGGCTCCCAGGAGCCCTTGCCGCCGCATCGGTAGCTCGAGAGCTTGGCATCCCCACCGTTATCGATTGGGACCTCACCGATGAAGCAGTCCCGGATGAGCTGCTCAACCTTGCAACGCATGTGGTGTTCTCGGAGCCAGCGTTCGAGCAGCGGTTCCGATCGATCTCCGAATCCAAGGTCGCCGAGGTCGCACGTCGACACGACACCATGGTTGGCGTGACCCAGGGCTCGGCAGGAGTGGTGTGGGCAAGCGGCGGGGAGGGTCGTCGGACCAAGGCTTTCGGCATCGACGCAGTGGACACGCTCGGTGCAGGTGATGTGTTCCACGGTGCGTTTGCTCTGGGTGTGGCCAGACGGCTCGACATCAGCGATATCGTGGTGCAGTCAGCCGCAGCTGCAGCCGTGAAGTGCGCCACGGGAGGCGGCCGTGAAGGCTTCCCGACCGAGGCGGACGTTGCGGCCCTTCTTGAGGAGTAGCCATCGTGGAGTTGAGTGCAGGAAAGCTTTGGGGACTGAGACGCCTGTCAGATGAGCAGGGGCGGTTCAAGATGGTCGCCGTTGACCAGCGGCCGCCCATCAAGGATCTCGTCATGAAGGCTCGGGGCACCTCCGTGGCAGATTTCGAAGATGTCGCTCTCGTGAAGCGCCTGCTGGTGGAGGAGCTCTCATCCGGTGCCTCTGCCGTCCTTCTCGATCCCCACTTCGCCTACCCGAAGGCCATCGATGCCGTGTCGCCACGACAGGGCCTTCTCCTCACCCTCGAGAACTCCGTGTTCACCGAAACGCCGCAGGGGCGCATGTCATCCAAGATCGACGACTGGAGCGTCGAGAAGATCAAGCGTGCTGGTGCCGACGCCGTCAAGGTGTTGGCCTGGTACCGGCCTGATGCATCTCCGGAGGTCAACGAGCACCAGCAGCAGTATGTGGCGGCCATCGGAGCCGAATGCAAGAAGTTCGACATCCCCTTCCTGTTCGAGCTCCTCGTATACCCCTTCCCCGGCGATCAGGACCACACGACGAGCTACGTCGAGGCTCCGATGAAACGCGTCGACCATGTGCTCGAAAGCGTTGCGACGTTTGCGGCACCGCAGTTCGGGGTGGACGTGTTCAAACTGGAAAGCCCGCTACCCGCAAATGAGGTCCCAGACCCAGATGGGGACAACGACGAGGAGATCGAGTCGACACAGTTGCTGTTCGACGAGGTCAATAGGCTCTCCACTGTCCCGTGGGTGATGCTCTCGGCAGGCGCCTCCCAGGAAGCGTTCCGCCGCATCATGAAGTACGCATACCGGGCGGGTGCGAGTGGTTTCCTGGCGGGTCGAGCGATCTGGTGGGATGCACTTGCCAACTTCCCAGACATCGAGGAGACCAAACGTGCTCTGAGGTCTGACAGCCTTCCCTATCTGGCCTCATTGAACGCACTCACCGATGCCCAGGCAATGCCGTGGACCGAGCACAGGGCGTACGGCACCGAGCCTCCCCAGCTCGTGCCATCTGATGCTTCGTTCCGTCACCACTATGGAGGTTTCACATCGTGAAGGTAGGTGTCATTGCGATTGCGCGGCCGACGTTCGACGTCCCGTTCGCTGAGAAGAACGCCGAGGCGGCGTTCCACAACCTTCGGTCGTCCGACCTCGAGGTTGTCGGGTCACCCGGACTCGCGATGGACATCGCATCCGTTGAGTCCCGGCTTGAGTCAATCATTCGACAGGACGTCGACGCTGTTGTCCTGCTCCAGGCAACCTTTGCGGACTCATCGCTTGCCGTCGCTGCCACGAACCATGACCTTCCCAACGTGCTGTGGGCCTTTCCGGAGGTCAGGACGGGTGGCAGGCTCAGGTTGAACTCCTTTTGTGGCATCAACCTTGCCGCATTCACTCTGAGCAACCTCGGGCGCGAGTACCGATGGGTCCAAGCAGACCCAGCCGATCCCTCGGCGGCACAGGATGTCATCGCTGCCGTTGGGGCTCGCCACGACCACGGAGCCGGAGCGATGCCCACACCGAGCAGTGCTTTCGCCAAGCCCCTCGTTGCCACGGCGACAGCCGTCCGGGACAGGCTCGAATCGGCTGTTGTTGGGCGGATCGGTGAGCGCCCCGATGGTTTCGAGCCGTGCGGATATGAAGCCTCGACCCTCCGTGAGATCCTCGGTGTGGAGGTTCAGGAAGTCGCTCTTCCCGAGCTCTTCCGTCGGTCTGCTGCGGCGAGCGAAGACGATGTGAAGGATGTCCGCGAGAAGGCCGAAGCCTTCCTCGCCGGTGTGGATGAGATCGACCAGGAATCGCTCGATCGCAGCCTGCGCATGAACGTTGGCCTGCGGTCCCTCATCGAGGAGAACGGTTGGTCCGGTGTTGCGACGCGATGTTGGCCGGAGACGTTCACCGAATTCGGGGGAGCTGCCTGTACGCCGATGGCGATGCTCACCGATGACCACACCCCTGGCTCGTGTGAAGCCGACGTGTACGGGAACATCACGGGCCTGGTGTTGTCGTGGTTGACCGATGCGCCGTCGTTTGTTGCCGACCTCGTCGATCTTGACCCGCTCTCGGACACGGGCGTGATGTGGCACTGCGGCCTTGCCCCGTTTGCGATGGCAGATCCGGACTCGGTTCCGTCAGCGACCGTTCACTCGAACCGGAAGAAGCCACTCCTGAGTGAGTTCCCGCTCAAGCCGGGCAGGGTGACTGTTGCGCGGTTCAGCCAGTCACGCAACATGCAGCGGTTACTCATCGGTGGCGGTGAGATGCTTCCCGAACCGCTCGCATTCTCAGGAACCGCTGGGGTGATCCGGTTCGACAGTCCGGTCAACGATGTCCTCCACACGATCATGTGGGAAGGCCTCGAGCACCACTACGGGATCGTCTACGGCGACGTACGAGACGAGCTTCGGGCGCTGGCATCCGTTCTGGAGATCCCAGTCATTGATCTGTGAGGTAGGTGAATCATGACGGATGCGATCAGGTACGGCGTAATCGGCACCGGGATGATGGGCATCGAGCACATCGAGAACATCAATGCCATCGACGGTGCTGTCGTCACCGCAATCTCTGATCCCGATGCTGGTTCGCGGGCAACTGGTCAGGCGGTGGCTGGCCTCGGTCCTGACGCAGTATTCGAGGATCATCAATCGCTATTGGGTTCAGGCCTTGTGGATGCAGTTGTCCTCGTCTCTCCAAACTTCACACACGCAGACATCCTCGACGACATCATTGCGTCCGGTCTCCACTTCCTCACGGAGAAACCTCTGGCCACCACGGTCGCAGACGCACAGAGGGTCACGGACGCTGCCGCGGGATCCGATGCCGTCTGCTGGATGGGCCTCGAGTATCGATACAAGCCGTCGATCGCGCGCCTGATACAAGAGGTGCGGTCAGGCCTGGTTGGCGACGTCAAGATGGTCGCCATACGCGAGCATCGCTTTCCCTTCCTCCCCAAAGTCGGCGCCTGGAATCGCTTCACGGAGAACACCGGCGGGACGTTGGTCGAGAAGTGCTGTCACTTCTTCGACCTCATGACCCTGATCGTGAACGATGAGCCGGTTCGGGTGTATGCCTCCGGGTCCCAGGATGTGAACCATCTCGATGAGTCATACGACGGTCGGGTGCCCGACATTCTGGACAACGCGTACGTCATCGTCGACTACAAGGGCGGGGCGAGGGCCTTGCTTGACCTGTGCATGTTCGCCGAGGGTTCCCGAAACGAACAGGAGCTCGCCGTCTCGGGCGACAAGGCAAAGGTGGAAGCGTTCGTTCCCGAGAACTTCATCCGTATCTCCTACCGCGACGGCCAGCCGTTCGAGGAGATCGCGGTGGAGAACGATCAGATTGCTTACGAGGGCCTCCACGAGGGCTCGTCGTACCTCGAGCATCTCGACTTCTTCGAGGCGGTTCGGGACGGCACCCCACCGAAGGTCACCCTCGAGGACGGCCTTCTCTCGGTCGCAATCGGCGTAGCCGCCCACCGCTCCATCGATGAGGGTCGAGTCGTCCTGATGTCGGAAGTGATGGACGGCTGAACGCCCAAACTTGGCCATGAGCCTTGAGCCACGTTCGTGCTCGCAGGCCCGCGCGCCCGCCTGGTTCATTCCGTTCACCCGTCCCCCTTGAAAGGGGGACGGCAGAGGAGCGCAGCGACGATGCCGGGGGATGGTCCCACACCAAGGCAATGTCACCTTCGTGTTCGCAGGCTCACGCGCCCGCCTGGTTCATTCCGTTCACCCGTCCCCCCTGAAGGGGGGACTCACCGCTCCCTGCTCGATCGTCGCATGTCGTTATCTTCTGGGCATGCGTCGACTGTTGATGATCTCGTTCGCCCTCGCCCTGGCAG
>CAJQOW010000128.1 GCA_905480055.1 uncultured Acidimicrobiia bacterium | reverse complement strand
GCCGAGCCGATGCGACCACGCCCTGGGGAGCGTGTGTCGAAGCCATCGGTCGAACGTCGTCGACATAGCGAACCGGAATGCTGCCCGCTTCTGCCCTGGCGACAATGCGTGCAACATCTCCACGCTCGGATCGCCGCTGTTCGACGACGAGGCTCGTCACCCGGCCGGCATCGAGTGCTGCCTCGACCGCGTGGATGCCTTCGAGGTCAGTCCCTATGCCAACGCGCGCCATCTGGTGTGTCCTCTATCACCACGCCCACCGAGGCAAGTTCGTCTCGGATGGCGTCAGCTTGTCCCCAGTCACGGTCGTGCCTGGCTTGGTCTCTCATTGCCACGAGGGCGTCGATCGATGTGGCCTCAACGCCGAGCCTGTCGACGATTGCGGCAATGTCTATCTCGGCCTCGGCCTCGCTATCGGTCAGTCCGAGCACGGTCATCATCTCGTCGAACGCAGCGACGTACGGCCCCGCATCATCCCCTGCGTCGATCATGGCGTTTGCGTTGCGCACCACGTCGAAGACGACTGCCAGCGCTCCTGCCACGTCGAGGTCGTTGTCCATCAGACCCTTGAAGCGGTCCAGCACCCCTGTGTCGGGCGCATCTTCAACGAACTCCGGGGCACGCCGTCGAAACGCGCGGAGCCGTCCGAGGCTGGCCTCAGCGTCATCGAGCGCTTCAGGTGAGAAGTCGAGCGGCTTGCGATAGTGCGTGCGCAGGTAGAACAGCCGAACCGCAACAGGATCCCACCGATCGAGCGAATCGAGGAGGGTGACCACGTGGCCGGTTGACTTTGCCATCTTCTCCCCACGCAGGTTGAGCATGCCGTTGTGCATCCAGTACTTGGCGAACACATCACCGTGTGGTGCCTCCGACTGGGCGATCTCATTCTCGTGGTGGGGGAAGATCAGATCAGAGCCACCGGCGTGGATATCGAAGGCGGGCCCGAGGTAATGGGTCGCCATCGCTGAGCACTCGATGTGCCAGCCGGGACGCCCGGGTCCCCATGGCGAGTCCCATTGTGGTTCGCCAGGCTTGGCTGCCTTCCACATCGCAAAGTCGAGCGGATCCCTCTTGAGGTCGCCCAACTCCACCCGATCCCCTGCCCGAAGATCATCAATGCTGTGTCGAGACAAGCGGCCGTATCCGTCGAACGAGCGCACGGAGAAGTACACGTCTCCCCCGCTCTCGTAGGCGTGCCCAGTCTCGATCAGTTCTGAAATCAACGCGATCATGCCGGGGATGTGTTCTGTGGCCTTGGGCTCGATGGTGGGTGGAAGATTCCCCAACCGGTCATAGGCGGCAGAGAAGGCGCCGAACGCATCCCTGGCCACCTCTTCTGTGGAGATGCCGAGGTTCTCGGCCATTGCAATGATCTTGTCGTCGATATCCGTGACGTTGCGCACGAAGACCACGTCGTTTCCGAGCCATTCGAGATACCGGCGCAACACATCGAACGACACCGCTGAGCGGCCGTGACCGAGGTGCGGTTCGGATTGCACGGTCGGACCACAGACGTAGATCGACACGCGTCCTTCGACAGAAGGCTCCAGAGGCACGAGGGCGCGCTCGATCGTGTTGTAGATCTGCATGCATGCGATGGTAGTTCGAGTGATCGCGGACCCGATCTGCATCCGGTAGCCTTCGGAGGGTGAGTCGCAATCCCTTGCACCCAGGCCCGCTCGTGTACGCCCACCGAGGCGACCGCTCACGAGCACCGGACAACACGCTGGCTGCCTATGAACTCGCTGTTGCAGCCGGTGCCGACGGAATCGAAATGGATGTCAGGTCCACCGCTGACGGGGTCCTGGTCATGGCGCATGATCCGTCGCACGGCGCATTGCCACCGTTCTGCGATATGACCTTCGCCGAACTCCGCAACGCAGCTCCAGACGTTCCAACGCTCGAGGAGACGCTGGCGACCGTTCCGCGTCATGTGTTCCTCAATATCGAGGTGAAGAACACCTTCGGTGAGCCCGGCTACGACGATTCACGCGATGTGTCGGAACAGACCCTCGACATGGTCAAGGCGATCGACGACCCTGGGCGCGTTCTGTTCTCTTCGTTCGACCCTGAAAGCGTTGCTCGGGCTCGCCATGCCCACCCCGACGTCCTTGGCGGACTGCTGATCACGGGCTTGATCCCAATCGATACGGCCATCGAGGCCGCACGCACACTGTCGGTTCAGGCCATCAACCCACCGATGACATCAGTTGCAGCATCACCTCGATCGGTGCTCGGAGACATCCATGACGCTGGCTTCGCATCGGTCGTGTGGAACGTAAACACGCCCGAGGAGGTCGATGTGATCTCTGCCTGTGGCGTCGATGTGATCATCACCGATGACCCCGCCATGGCGAGGTCGGTCGTCCTTCAGCGCTGAATCGTCACCACGGCGTAGGCAGCAAGGCCCTGGTCGGTGCCGATGAATCCAAGCCCGTCGGTCGTGGTTGCCTTCACCGAGATGTTCGCAGGCGGAATCCGCAGGGCGGAGGTGAGCGCTTCACGCATCGCGTCTCGATGGGGCCCGACCATGAGGCTCTCCGCGATGATCGTCACATCGGCATTGATGATGTCGTAGCCACGATCGAACACGAGCCGCACCGCTTCACGTAACAGCTCAACCGAGTTTGCGTTCTCCCACTGCGGATCGCTGCTCGGGAAGTGTGACCCGATGTCTCCGGCTGCCGCGCTGCCAAGCACGGCATCGATGAGCGCGTGGGTGCCGACATCGCCGTCGGAGGTTGCCACCACACCGACGGGGTGTTCGATCGACACACCACACAGGCTCACTGGGCCATCGCCGCCGAACCGATGGACGTCATAGCCAAATCCAACTCGTTGCTCTTTCACGTTGCTCCCCTTTCGCGTGCAATCCTGCGCGCCTGTTCGAGGTCTGAAGGAAAGGTGATCTTGATGTTCTCAGGGTGCCCAGGGACCACGTCCACTGTACCGAAGCGTTGTTCGACCAAGGCAGCGTCATCGGTCGCATCGAGCGACAGATCCGCCTCGTGTGCTTCCACCAGCGCATCCCTCTGGAATGCTTGCGGCGTCTGGACAGCGATGAGCGACGATCTGTCGAGCGTTTCGGCCACCTGCCCGCCCTCGACTCGCTTGATGGTGTCGGTGACAGGAATGCCGGGGATCACGCCACACGCCGCCGTCGAGCGGGCGCGATCCATGATCGAGGTAATGAGGTCGGGCGTTACGAGCGCTCGAGCGGCGTCGTGGATGAGCACCCAGTCTGCGTCTGGCACCGCACGTACCCCGTTGAGTACGGAGTCTCTGCGCCGTTCGCCACCGGGGATGCCATCTGGCACATCTCCA
>CAJQOW010000127.1 GCA_905480055.1 uncultured Acidimicrobiia bacterium | reverse complement strand
CGCGCTGTGGCGAGAGAGGTCGGGTACGCTCAGGAAACCTCAGGCAGCGATCAGCCACAGGAATGGAACAGGGACAATGACGACCGTCTTCGCAGTGGTGCTCGCCATCGGCCTGATTCTGCTTGTCACATGGATCGTGTTGGTCGCCGTTGCCTCCATGGTCGACGGTGCCTCCAGCGCAGATCCTGAGCGTTGGGCAGGTGTGGTCGGGCGCATTGTGATCGCGTACCTCGTCGGGTTCGGTCTGGCCGGTATGGCAGCTGCGTACGGCGGCTGGGCCGATCTCGCCGCCATAGCCGGAGCCGTGGTCGGGGGCTTGGCCCTTGTGGGGGTTGCCGTTTGGCTGGGTCCGCGAACTGACGACTGAACGATGCTGATCGTCTCGGACGTCCACGACGCCTTCGATGCACTCGAACGCGTGGCGTCGACCCGAGAGACACTGCTCATCCTCGGCGACCTCGTGAATCTGATCGACTACCGAACGCTCGAAGGCATCCTGCCCGATGTTGTTGGGAGCGACACGATTGCTGAACTCATGAGCCTCCGGCAGGCGAACGAGGGCGACGCCGCTCGCGACGTGTGGATCGCACGCATTGCAGAGCTGGAGATCGACGTTCGATCGGCGGTCGCCGATGGCATGCAACGCCAGTATCGCCGGATGCACGACGTCCTCAGCGGAGTGCCGGCCTTCGTAACGTTTGGCAACGCAGATGATCCGAAGCTCCTTCGCGACCACCTGCCCGCATCAGCCACCTATGTGGATGGTGATGTCGTGACCATCGACGGATGGACGATTGGCTTTGTCGGAGGTGGCATTCCGAAGGTTGGTTCGAGCGGCGAGGTGTCCCACGAAGAGATGCGACGCAAGCTTGGCACGATCGGCGCTGTCGATGTGCTGTGCACCCACGTCCCCCCGGACCTGCCCATGCTCGCTGAGGACGTTGTCGCCGGATCCGTGAAGGCTTCCGTTCCCGTCCTGGACTACATCGACGAACACCAACCACGGTTCCACTTCTTTGGCGACGTGCACCAGCCGCGTGCCGTGTCGATGAGCAGGGGGCGCACGTTGTGTCGCAACGTCGGGTATTTCCGGGCGACCGGACGGGCTGTGGAGTTCGGTCGGTGAGTCTCAGCCGGGCACCACGCGGGTGCACGCAATCGCACCGGGAGCGAATCGCGTCCTCCTGAGGCAGCTACGCTCTGTGCCGACGGCGATTACGACAAGGAGCCCGACATGGCAACCGAGGGAACGGTTCAGCGCGTCGAGGTATCTTCGGAACCACAGCACGTCTACGAAGTTGCGCTCGACATCGAGTCATACCCAGAGTGGGCGGACGGTGTGCGATCCGTCTCGATATCCGAGGAAGACGAGTACGGCAGGCCACTCAAGGCAGACTTCGCGGTCGATGCAATGATCAAGGAAGTGGCATACACCCTTGAATACGACTTCGATTTCGACAACGGCTTTGCCTGGAGCGCCATTCCGAACGACGACATCAAGTCGCTCGACGGCAGGTACGAGTTCAACGCACTCGACGGTGGGGGCACCGAGGTCGTGTACGCACTCCGCATCAACCCCGGCTTCACGGTGCCAGGGTTCCTCCGCAAGCAAGCCGAGAAGCAGATCGTCGGGACGGCGTTGCGCGGGCTGAAGAAGAGGGCGGAAGAGACCGCCTGATGCGCATCATCCTCGTCACCGGAAAAGGTGGAGTGGGGAAGACGACCGTTTCGGCAGCCACGGCGCTGCGGTCTGCCGACCTCGGATACCGGACGCTGGTGATGTCTACCGATCCCGCCCATTCGCTCTCCGATGCGTTCGATGTTCCGCTCGGAGACGACCCGACAACGGTTGTCGGCAACCTCGACGCACAGCAGATCGACAGCCAGCAACGCCTCGAGGAGTCGTGGGGCGAGGTGAGGGATCACCTCACGGAGTTGTTCGACTGGTCCGGCCTCACGGGGATCGAGGCGGAGGAGCTCACGGTCTTTCCGGGAATGGACGAACTGTTCAGCCTTGCGTCGGTGCGAGATCACGCCAGATCAGAGAACTACGACGTCATCGTCGTGGATTGCGCACCCACAGCCGAGACTCTCCGGCTTCTGAGCCTGCCCGATGTGATGTCGTGGTACATGGACAAGATGTTCCCGCTGTCGAAGCGGGTTGTGAAGGTGGTGCGGCCGGTCATATCCAGGGTGACCACGATGCCGGTGGCGGACGACTCGGTGTTCGAGTCTGTGGAACGTTTCTACGACCGCCTCGATGGAATCCGTGAGATCCTCTCCGACCCGGAGGTCACCACAGCACGTCTCGTCATGAATCCTGAGCGGATGGTGATCTCCGAAGCCCGCCGCACCTACACCTACCTCGGGTTGTTCGGATACGGGGTGGACTCGGCCATCGTGAATCGCGTCCTGCCTCAGGAGGTCGAGGACCCGTACTTCGCCAAGTGGCGCTCCATCCAGGAGGGTCACCTCGAGTCTGTCGAGGAAGGGTTCTCCGGCATGGACATCCGCAGGCTCCGTCTCTTCGACGAGGAGATGGTGGGGGTGGAACGCCTTCGCATTGTCGGCACCGAGCTCTACGGGGAGAAAGATCCCACTGAGCGTTTGTCTGTGGTCGACCCCATTCGAGTGGAGAGCATTGAAGGATCTGACGACGTTGCACTCATCATGACCCTTCCGCTCGCAGACAAACAGGATGTCGACGTGATGCGTCACGACGACGAGTTGTTCATCACGGTCGACACCTACCGCAGGGGCCTGGTCCTTCCGGACTCGCTCAAGCGACGAACCATCAAACGAGCGAAGCTCGCCGACGGCGAACTCCGCGTCGTATTCACATTGGAGACATCATGAAGGACACGCCCCTCGAACCGCTCGTCAACGGAACAAAAGCTGCCACGTTCCACTTCGCCAAGGCAGCGTTCGAGGTCGCCTCCGGCGTTGGCGCCATCGTCGTTGGGGTATCGAGGACGGTGCGACCCGAACCAGACACGGACGAGGATGAGACAGGCCCACAACACGTGACGGTGGAGTGATCTCCTCGTCTGCTGATACGCTCATCGAGCCATGAGTGCGATCGGAATCGACATCGGAGGGACGAAGTCCTACGCCGTGCGCTGGGGTTCGTCTGGAATAGAACAGGAATCCAGGGTTGAACACGATCCTGTGATCGAAACGGTCGATGCCATCACCGCGGCGATCGATCGCGTTGCCGACGGCACGGAAACCGCCATTGGTGTGGGCATTGCAGGCCTCGTCGATGCCAAGGATCGCCGGTTCGTGTGGGGCCCGCATGTCCGCGGTGCGGGCCTTGCGATAGGGGACATCGTCGAGGAACAGTTCAATGTTGCCGTTTTCGTCGACAACGATGCGAACACGGCACTGCACGGGGAGCTCCGGATGGGGGTCGCAGAGGGGTACCGAAATGTGCTTCTCGTCACGCTTGGGACCGGCATCGGAGGCGCAATAGCGATCGATGGCCAGATCTATCGAGGTGAAGGCTTTGCGGGCGAGTGGGGACACATGAAGGTCATGCACGAGGGGCTGCTCTGCGACTGTGGCAAGCGTGGATGCTGGGAGACCGTTGCCTCCGGACCAGCGCTCGAACGTCTGGCGCGGGAGGTTGTGACGGCAAATCCAAACTCATCGCTCGCACTTGCGCTCGTCGGTGAGTCGCCGACAGGTGCCTTGGTTGTTTCAGCCGCTGACCGTGGCGAGCAGACTGCCCTGGCGCTGGTTGCAGAAGTCGGCCGAAGCTTCGGGCTTGGACTCGCAAACCTCGCGGCGATCTTCGATCCCGAGTTGATTGTTGTCGGCGGAGGATTGGGGTCGGTTGGAGAGTCTCTTCTTGGCCCGGCTCGCCGTACCCTTGTGGACTCGCTCCACGGTGGAAGCCACCGGGTGGCGCCAACAGTCCACGTCGCCCAGCTCGGCCAGGCGGCGGGAGCGGTCGGGGCTGCAATCCTCGCAGCAGAAGGGGGAACTCATGTCGTTTGAACTCGAAGACACGCCCATCGTTGACGATTCCGTGCCGGGCCCACGCCGGACATGGTCGGAGATGGCACGCGAGGCTGCCTTTCTGCTCCCCAACGTCGCAAAACTCCTCGGCAGGCTCATCGCAGATCCGCGAGTGTCTACCCGCCGAAAGGTCCTCGTGGCAGCGGTGCTTGCCTACATCGTGTCACCCGTCGACCTCATCCCTGACTTCGTGATCGGTGTTGGCCACCTCGACGACATCGTGCTCGCGTCGTTGGCGCTCAACCATCTGATCGAGGGTGCCGGCGAGGAGGTCATCCTCGACCATTGGGACGGCTCGATCGACGGGCTGGACCTGGTCCGTAGCGTCTTCGCCTGGGGGGCAGACATCGTCCCCTCGATGTTCTCCCGTATCCTCCCGAGATAGGCTGAACCAGACGGCAGGGCCTCTATCGTTGGGGCATGCAGTTCAGACGCATCGACAACCTTCCGCCCTACGTGTTCGCCGAGGTCAACGAACGCAAGCTCGCCGCACGCCGCGCTGGCGTGGACGTCATCGACCTCGGGTTCGGCAACCCGGACATCCCTTCACCAGACGGCGTGGTGGACAAGCTCGTAGAGGCGGCCAAGCAGGGCAAGAATCATCGCTACTCGTCGTCGAGGGGCCTCCCCAACCTTCGCAAGGCCGTTGCTGATCGATACCAGCGGGCGTACGGGGTCACACTCGATCCTGAAACGGAAGTGATCAATACGATCGGGGCCAAGGAAGGCCTGTCGCATCTGATGTGGACGCTTGTCCAGCCGGGCGACGTTGCGCTCGTTCCGGAGCCGTCATATCCGATCCACATCTACGCCCCGGTGCTTGCAGGCGCCGAGGTGCGCCGCGTCCACCTTTCGACAGATGCAGACTTCTTTGACCGCCTCACCGCAGCCTTCCGCACCTCGTGGCCGAAGCCCAGGGTCATCGTCACCTCGTTCCCGCACAACCCGACGACGGTGACGGTCGACAAGTCGTTCTTCGAGCGTCTGGTCGATTTCGCCCATCGCAACGACGTGATGCTGGTCCACGACTTCGCCTACGCAGACATCAGCTACGGCGATTATCACCCGCCATCACTCCTGTCGGTCGATGGCGCAAAGGAAGTCGCCGTCGAGCTCTACACGTTGTCGAAGTCGCACTCGATGGCGGGCTGGCGAGTCGGCTTCGTAGTCGGCAACAGCGAAATCGTTGGCGCCCTTGCCCAACTCAAGTCGTACCTCGACTACGGAACATTTCAACCGATCCAGATTGCATCCATCATCGCCCTCAACGAGTACGACGAGTACATCGACGTTGTGGTCGATGAGTACGAGCAGCGGAGGGATGTTCTCGTGGACGGCCTCGCTCGAGCTGGGTGGGAAGTGGACGCTCCCGACGCGACCATGTTCGTTTGGGCCCGCATCCCCGAGAGGTTCCAGTCGATGGGAAGCCTCAAGTTCGCGCTCGATCTGCTCGACAACGCCGCCGTTGCGGTGAGCCCAGGAATTGGCTTTGGCCCATCGGGGGATGAACACGTCCGCTTTGCGCTCGTCGAAAACGACCAGCGCATCGCACAAGCAACACGGAACATCAAGAAGTACTTCGCCGAGTTGGGCGAGTGAGTTTGGGTGCAACATCTGAAACCTCCTAGCCCTCCCGGGGGTCAGAGACAGGATCTGAGACCATACGAACCTGTGCCGACACGATCGTGACTGAGGAACCGATGTCCGACCACACCACCTCGAACCATGCTGCGTCCCATAGGTCGTTCACGACATGACCTATGCCGTCCTCTTCCCGGGGCAGGGGAGCCAGTTCGTTGGCATGTGCCCAGACATCCGTGCAGATCGCCCTCAACTCTTCGCTGAGGCGAGCGACATCCTCGGTTGGAACCTCGATGAGGTCATCGCAAACGGCCCCGAAGACCAACTCACCGCCACCCAGGTCGCCCAGCCTGCGCTCTACGTGACTTCGTTCGCCCTGTGGAAGGAACTCCGATCCGTCGTTGACGAGGGCCCTGTGGCGTTCGCCGGTCATTCGCTTGGCGAGTACACCGCCCTCGCGGCATCCGGTGCATTGGGCTTTTTCGAAGGGCTTGCGTTGGTTGCTGCCCGTGGTGTTGCGCTGGCCGAATGTGCTGCGGCATCCGCTTCGGGCATGGCTGCGCTGCTCGGGTCAGACGAAGAGACAGCGGAGTCGATAGCCGAAGCTCGCCGCAGCGACGGAGGCGAGCTGTATGTGGCGAACCTCAACGC
>CAJQOW010000126.1 GCA_905480055.1 uncultured Acidimicrobiia bacterium | reverse complement strand
CCCGACGTTGCACACACCGTCATAGCCAACGCCATCAACGGTGCATCGCACTGCGTAGACGCCGCCGGCTGGGCGCACGAAGCCCGGAGGCATGGCGATGTTGGCCGTCGGAAACCCGATGGTGCGGCCGCGACGGTCACCGGGAACAACCTCGCCGTCGACCTCGAACGGCCTCCCCAACATGCGAGAGGCGAGATCGACACCGCCAGACGCAACGGCTGCCCTGATCGCTGACGAACGGACCTGTGTTCCGTAGATCGTCACGATGGGCGTGGAGATGAGCGTGAATCCGTGCTGCTGGCCGAGCAGTCGCAGCGTGTCCACCGTCCCAACAGCGCCGTGGCCGAACCTGAAGCCATCCCCCACAGCAACCACCTTGGCGTTGAGACCGCCGACGAGATAGCGCTCAACGAACTCCTCCGGGGACAACCTCATGATGTGCGCATCGAAGTCGATCAGCGCCGTCGAATCGAGGCCTGTCTCGGCGAACAACTCCAGCCTGCGATCGAGCGTGGTGAGCTCGGGCGGGGCAGGTTCGCCGGACACGACGCCGTCCGGGTGCGTGGAGAAGGTCATCGCGACCAGCTCGCTGTCCAGCGCCGCCTCGTGCAGGGCCTCAAACACCGCCTTGTGGCCACGATGCACCCCATCGAACACACCAATAGCCACAGCACTGCCGTGAGGCCCCACATCCCAAGTAGACGGGTCTCCCCGATACAGCTTCACGTGATCACCACCTCGGCCTCCAACGTGTCCGGCGTTGTCCGACGGTACACCGCAAGCAGCTCGCCAGTGCGGCTTGTGACGCGAACGAATCCTGTGAACTCATCGTCGCTCCCGCTCAGCTCGAGCGTCCGACCGTTGCGCACCCTGAACTCCATGGCTTCATCTACCCGGACCTCGGCTAGCGATGCCAGTGCTTCCGATGGTGGGATGAGCACATTGCCGACTCCATGGTCCAGGATCTCTTCGACCGTCACATCGACCGACTTGGCCATGTCAACCTTGAGATGCCCATTTCTCACACGGCGGAGTGCTGTCAGGTGCGCTCGCCCTCCGAGTGCGCGTGCGATGTCGTCGGCAAGGGTGCGGATGTACGTACCGGTCGAACACACCGTGCGAAAGGTGACTTCGGGATAGTCGGACGGCGCAACATCGATCAGGTCGAGGCTGTGGATCGTCACCGGACGCGCCTCGCGCTCAACTACCTTGCCCTCTCTCGCGAGCTCGTACAGTCGCTTCCCCTCCACCTTGCGGGCGGACACCATGGGAGGCATCTGGAGGATGTCGCCGCGAAAGCGGTCGAGCACGGCCTCGATCTGAGCTTGATCAACAGACATCGGTTCGCGCGACAGGACTGCACCGTCGGCGTCGAGCGAGTCGGTAGCGACGCCGAACTGGGCGGTTGCAAGATACTCCTTGTCCGCACCCTGGACGAACCGAAGCAGCCGGGTCGCCCTACCAACCGCAAGGACCAGAAGGCCGGTTGCCATAGGGTCGAGAGTGCCGGCGTGGCCGACCTTGCCACCGGCGGGCTTGCGGACCTTGGCCACCACATCGTGGGATGTCCAACCCTGCTCCTTGTCGATAAGGAGGAAGCCTGGGGGCGGTGCCGCAGTCACGAAAGCTGGGAAAGCAGCTGCTCAACGACATCGTCAACCGAGCCAGATGCCGTGAAACCGGCCGCATTGTGGTGGCCGCCGCCGCCGAACGTGCCGGCAAGGGCAGCGACATCGACTTGACCTCGCGAACGTAGTGATCCCTTCACGATCCCGGGCTTCTTGACCTTGAGCAAGCAGGCAACGTGTGCCTCACGCGGCAGTCGCACCAGATCGATCAGACCGTCGATATCGTGGAATCGGAGCCCCGCCTCCTCGACCTCGGCGTCACTCACGTACGACCAGACGAACTCCTTGTCCTCGACAAGCGTCGCTCTGCCGAGCACATGCGAGACGACCTCAAAGTAGCCGAAGGGTGCCTCCTCGAACAGCTTCTGGCCTATGGCATCGGTTGCGACCCCGTGATCAAGCAGGTCAGCGCTGATTTCGTGGGTGCGAGGGCTGGTGTTGGAGTATTGGAAACGCCCCGTGTCGGTGACGATGCCTGTGTAGAGGGCGTCGGCAACAGCGGCAGATATCTCCCAGCCGAGCGCCTTGATGACTTCGTAGACCAGCTCCGTCGTGGCAGCCGAGGTTCGATCGATGAGGAGGGTGTCTCCCCAGGTGCCGTCAGAAAGGTGGTGATCGATCACGATGAGTTCCTTGGCCTTCCCCATCGCACCGGCGAGGCTGCCAACTCGTTCGGGGACGGACGTATCAACAGCCACGGCCGCGTCAAGATCGGTGGGAAAGTCCGCTGGACGCACCAACGTTGACGTGTCCAGGAACGACATCTCGTCGGGAACCACGAACGGTTCCGCGAATGAAGCGACAGCATCCTTGCCGGCGGACCGTGCGGCAAGCGAGAGCGCGATCATCGACCCCAGCGCATCGCCATCTGGCCCGACGTGGCCCACGACGCCGATCGATTGCGCTGCGTCGAGCACCTCTGCCACCGCGTCGACCGTGCCACGGCGCTCAGGCGTCATCGACAGCCTCATCCCCGTCTTGGTGGGCTTCGTCAATCTCGGTGTCCGACTCATCCGCAAGATCACTGAGTATCTGTGAAATCCGAATGCCTTCATCGATCGATGGATCAACCTCGAACGTCAGCTTTGGCGTGTATCTGAGCCTGGTCTCCGACCCCAGAACGGACTGGATCCGTG
>CAJQOW010000125.1 GCA_905480055.1 uncultured Acidimicrobiia bacterium | reverse complement strand
CGGGGGCGAGGACCCCTTCAGCGTGGGTCCACTGGTCCGCGAGTGGTCGGGTACCTACGATATGGTGGTGCGGCTCCTCCCAGACATTGATCTCAGGGACGACGGTGTGCGTTCCACATCAGTTGAGTTCAGGGATCAGATCGATTCGATTCTCGATGCGGAGCTGTCGACGCTCGTTCCCGACCGGAACCTCGTTGTTGAGCGTGCGTCCGCCATCGATGACCGGTTCGACTGGTGGCCACTTGCAGAAAGGCTTGCCGGGCTGATCGAGCAGCCGCTGTATGCAGACGGCGTACCGCGGCGGCGCCCAAGGCCGGCGCCGCGCCCCAAAGCGGACATCCCTCAACTCGAAATGGATGTGTAGGTTGGCCGGCGCATCGGCGCCGCACCGGTAGGAATGCGCGGTGTCGTCGAGCGTTGAACGGAAAGCGCCACAAGTTCGAAGTTGCAGCAAGTACACTTAGCTCAGCTGCTTCGGCGGCCTTCCCTTTCTCTTCTCGTCTCAGGACCTTTTGGCTATCGGGTCGGTTCCGGGACATCTGCAATCGGTCACGCACAGTGTGGGACCACGAAATCAAGGGAAACCGAGATGAACATCTTTGTTGGCAATTTGCCATTCTCCACCACAGAAGGCGACCTTCGTCAGCTCTTCTCCGAGTACGGCACGGTTGAGTCCGCCGCCGTCATCACCGACCGTGACACCGGCCGCTCACGTGGCTTCGGGTTCGTTGAACTCGCCGCCGACGCACGCGCAGACGACGCCCTCAGGGATCTCGATGGCACCGACCTCAATGGTCGCAACATCAAGGTCAACGAAGCGAAGCCTCGCAACTGAGCGCAGATCCGTGCTGGTGATTCCTCAACGGAGCCACCAGCCAACGAAATACGAATGTGAGGCACGTAATGGCCCACTTCACTGATGACGCTGACTACGAGGCTGAGCGCAAACGCTCAGACGAAGAGTACGAGCGCAGACGAAAGGCCGAGGCCGAGGAATACGAGCGCCAACGGCGACTTGATCGGCAAGAGGCCGACGCTGCCCGCAAGGCCAGCCGAGAAGCCCGAAGGTCCAAGGATTCTGAGGACTCTGAGGACTAAAGGAAACGGAGCACCGCAGGTCGGTGCTCCGTTTCTCGTTTCCGAGACTCGCTGTGCTTGCGGTCGCTCCAAAGTTTTGTGCCATGGAACCAGGCACGCTCATGGCTGCCGACGGTTGTCCGCTAGCGGGCGTCTGCCCACGTGAGAACTCGGAGTGCCCGCAGCGTGATCCAGCGAGAGGGTCTGCCAGGTCCGTCATCGATGTCGAACCACACTCGGCCGGCCGGGTTCTTGTCGAGCAGCCACGTTTCATCGTCCTGCATCTTGTTCCGGATGTGCTCGATGGCTGGCATGAGACGGGGGTCAGGAGCCGTCTCCTCGGCAATGCCGACGGCGCGAAAGTAGTCGAGGCTCCTCAGGATGTCGTACTGCCAACGGACCGGATTGCGCAACAGAAGGAAATCGTCGTCGGCGGGTTCGCCGGTGCTCAATCGTCGGAAGAGTTCGCGGTCGAGCAGGAATTCCTCTGCAGATCGGCGAGCCGCGATCGACTCTGGCGTGCCGCCGGTGGCCAGCTCATACTCGAGAAGGCCCTCAAGGACGTTGATCGTGGTGTCATACGACGTGCGTACCGAGCCGTTGACCGCCTCACAGTTCCATCCGCCGTCAGGGAGGGTCTCACCGATCAGACGGCCGACAATCGCTGACGTGTCCACGCCGAAGTACGAACCGTTGGCGACCGTGATCCCGTTGATACACGGTTCGACCTCTCCCGCCCAGTAGCGCTGATTCCCTTCCTCCCATCGACAGTTCTCGCTGACGCTTCGGACTGTGCTGGTCGCACTCTCGGAGTTGGGGTCGAGACCGAACCCACGTAGAAGTGACAAGCTGTGAGTCGTTGCGGTCCAGGGCTGTCCTGCCTCCCGACCGTCGAAGTCTGCAGGCATGTAGGCACCTCCTGCCCACTGCCCGTCGGCGTCCTGGTGTGCCAACAGTCGAGCGCCCCACCCCTCGGTCTCTACGATGGCACGTTCCGCGGCCCACTCCGCCTCTGGGCGCCCCAGCACGTCTCGCAACACCTGCCATCGGATCGCGGGATCACCCTCAAGGAGCCACGTGCTACTGCTGATGGCCATGTGCCTCTCCTTCTTGCGGCTCGCCAAGATAGTTGATGATGTTCGATTCGCCACGTCCGAAGCCGCATCTTCCGACACGGCGGGTAGCGGTCACCCACCACGCCCGGTTTCCCGCGGTGCATGCGTGCTCACGCTGAGGCGGGAGTTCTACTCCTGATCCGTTGTCGAGCTTTCGCCGCGTTCGTTGACCCCTGGTGGGCGTCGCAGAAAGATGGGCTCCAGCAGCATCGCTCCGGTGACTACCACCACCGCTGCCCAGCCAAGCGGGTAGAAGATGGCGAGAGTGAGAGCGAGAGCCACGCCCACGAGTTTTGCGGTGCGCCATGGAGGGACGAACACGGAGTCCACCCATCGGGCCCGCAGAACCAGTGAGATGAGCAGCCCGCCGAGCGCGGCGATCGCGACGCCGTCCATGGTTCATCTCCTCGAGCCTCGACAAGGTGAGGCGAATGCAGATCGCCGGCACCACGACACAGGCTACTGCTGAAGACCTCGCCCGATCCTGACGGCAGGGACGCGTGCCCATGTTGGGCTACCGTGTCAGCATGTCCCATCCATATCCTTCGTATTCCGCTGGTGAGCGCGACATGCTCACCTCGTATCTCGACTACTACCGCGCCGTACTGATCGACAAGGCCAGCGGTCTCGATAGCGATCAGCTCAATACACGGCTCGGACCGTCGACGTTGACGCTCGGCAACCTGATCCATCACATGGCCGTTGTCGAGCATTGGTGGTTCCACGAGGCCTTCGCCGGCAATGACCCCCGCGAGCCGTGGGCGTCAGCTCCGTGGGAGGATGACCGTGACTGGGAGTTCACCGTTGCCAGCGAGCTCGCACCTGAGGTCATCCTTGGCCGCTACCAGAGCGCCATCGAAGACTCACAACGAATCGAAGGCACAGCTGGCTCACTCGCCGACGAGTCGGTGAAGACCCGCGACGGCAAGCACTGGACGCTGCGCTGGATCCTCGTACACATGATCGAGGAAACCGCTCGCCACGCCGGCCACGCAGATCTGCTCCGAGAATCGATAGACGGTGAGACCGGTGACTTCCGAGGTGAAGTGGGCTGAGAGTTGAGCCGTGAGCCTTGAGCCGTGAGCCATGGGCCGTGAGCCCAGAAGCATCGGCCGTGAGCCGTGGGTGTCTACTTCAGTAGGGCTTCCAATGCTGCTCGGACCCTTTTCTCGCTGATGCTGCCCTTGGCGCCCACGGGTTGGGCAAAGAGGCTCACCCGCAGCTCTTGGAGCATCCAGAGCACCTCGATCAGCTCGGGAGACCACGTCAGAACCTCGGTCAGTTGGTCGTGCTCGGCCTCGAGGCTGTTGATGATCGTCATGCGTTCACGGTCGCGCTCGGGATTCTCCGGCAGGCGGCCGAGGCGGTAGGCGATACCTTCGAGATAGCGACGGATGTCATCGAGTCGGGCTGCGCCGACGGCGGTGAGGAATCCTGGAAATACGAACCGATCCAACTGCACATCGACGTCATCGAGAATGTCGCCGAACACCGCATCCGGCGTGTTGACGATCGCACGGTTCGCATCCTGGAGGGCTTCGAGGGCGGCTACCGCCTCGTTTCCAACCCTCTCGATGGCATCGCCGAGGTCGGAGCGGACCGAGGCCACGAGCGAGTCGAACCCATCGGCATCCCAAACGGCGTCATGCGAGACCAAGACGCTGTCCACGGCGCAGGTGAAGCAGTCGTCCATCCACTCGTCCCTGTCGGCGTAGGGGCTGCCGACAATCG
>CAJQOW010000124.1 GCA_905480055.1 uncultured Acidimicrobiia bacterium | reverse complement strand
GTGTGCCCTCTCGTTCCGGTGTCCGGTGTCACCATGGAGGAGACGGTTGCCCATGCCGACACGCTGGCGGAACGATTGGCAACCGAGCATGGGCTCACGGTCTACTGCTACGAGCACGCCGCTCACTCGGCTGGGCGTCGCAACCTCGCCACCGTACGTGAAGGCGAGTACGAAGGACTCGCGGCACGATTGGAGAACCCCGAATGGGCTCCTGACTATGGGCCTGCCGAATTCAACGCTCGCTCCGGTGCGACCGCTGTCGGCGCCCGTGGGTTTCTCGTCGCCTACAACATCAACCTCAACACGACCTCAACCCGCAGGGCCAATGCGATTGCGTTCGATGTCAGGGAGCGCGGTCGCGTCAAGCGAATCGGCGACCCGCTCACCGGCGAGATTGAACGAGACGCCGATGGGAACAAGGTGTGGCTCCCCGGGACGCTCAAGGCGGTCAAGGGGATTGGATGGTTCATCGAGGAGTACGGGATCGCCCAGATCTCGATGAACCTCACCGACATCGATGTGACGCCTGTCCACGTTGCCTTTGATGAGGTGTGCAGGGCGGCCGCCGAGCGAGGCGTCCGCGTGACGGGTTCTGAGCTGGTTGGGCTGATACCGCTGTCGGCGATGCTCGATGCGGGGCGGCACTACCTGCGCAAGCAACAGCGGTCGACCGGTGTGTCCGACGCGGAGTTGATCAAGATCGCAGTCGCCTCGCTCGGTCTCAACGAACTCACGCCGTTCGATCCGGACGAGAAGATCATCGAGTACGCGATCGACGATGGGACAGATCGTCTCGCCGCGATGACCGTGAGGGAGTTCGTCGAAGAGACCGCATCCGAATCTGTCGCTCCTGGCGGCGGTTCGGTCGCTGCCAACGTTGGAGCACTCGGCGCGGCACTGGGCACCATGGTTGCCAACCTCTCGGCCCACAAGCGTGGGTGGGACAGTCGCTGGGAGGAGTTCTTGGAATGGGCAGACCGTGGGAAGGCCTGCCACGACGAATTACTGGGGCTGATCGACAAGGACACCGAGGCCTTCAACGGCATCATGGCAGCGTTCGGCATGCCGTCGGGCTCCGAGGCCGAGCAACGGGATAGGGATGAAGCGATCCAGGAAGCGACGATCGCTGCCATCGAGGTGCCGATGCGGGTGATGGAAGTGAGCCTCGCCTCAATGGAGGTGATTCGCGCCATGGCGGAGATCGGAAACCCGGCATCGGCGTCAGATGCGGGCGTCGGTGCGCTTTGTGCGAGGACGGCGGTGTTGGGGGCCTTTCTCAACGTGGCGATCAACGTCCCGGGCCTCACCGATGAGCAGATGCGGACCGACTATCTCGGACGTGGTGAGGCGCTCCGGGATCAAGCGGTTGCGCAGGAAGCTGAGGTCCTCAGCATCGTCGACAGCAAGCTGTAGCGCACGTCAGGCTGAGTCCGGGATTTCCCTGTCAGGAATGGTGCCCTCCGGGATCTTGCGATACGTTGCGCGTTCCAGATCGGACACGGCGATGGTGATCTGAAGGTTGCGGCCCTTGCCTGTCCTGCTGAACGCGTCGTCAACAATGGCGAGGCACTGATCCGATACCGCGGCCTTCACCTCGGTCGATCGACCCTCCATCAGCTCAATCGACAGATGCACAAAGGCATTCGCTGGGTTTCCGTCGCCCACGTAGCCGGAGACGGCGATTGCCCTGCTCTTGGCGTTTGCGATCGCTGCACCGGCCGTTGTGTGAAGCACCGTGTGCATCTGGGCGAAGACATCTGGGAAGTCCGGCAACGGGGTGAGGTCGTCGGAGTGTTCAAGGCGCAGGTGTGGCATGCGTCGGGACGCTAGTGCGTCTGCGGCTAGCGTGCCGGTATGTGCAGATCTATCCACAGGCTCCGTGAAGGGGCCGTCATCGATGACCACGAGGCGATGGAAGAGGCCGCCCGTCAATACGTCCGCAAGGTCAGCGGCTTCTCCAAGCCGGCGGCCCACAACCAGGCAGCCTTCGACACGGCCGTCAGGCAGATCACGGCGGCTACCGAGCGCCTGATGGACTCACTTGTTGTGAGGGGTGCCTGAGCGGCGCCCAAGCTTTGAGCCATGAGCCATAAGTCATGAGTTATGAGTGCAGACCTGGATGGATTGCAGTTCCATCACCCACCGCTCTTCGCCGCAGGAGTAGCAAGGCGAGCGAAAAGGTCACGCTTCCGAAGCTCACGGCTCACGGCTCACGGCTCCAAGACTCCCAGGCCCCGAAGCCCCAAAGCTCCGATACCCTTCCTGCACCCCCGAAACACAGGAGTCCCATGGCTTCCGAAGCTGACTACCGGCTGCCTCGTACGGTTGTGCCGAACCACTATTCGATCACGCTCGAACCCGATCTCGACGCTGCAACGTTCGCTGGATCCGTGGTGATCGATGTTGCTGTGGTCGAGGCCACCGACACCGTCGTGATGAATGCCATCGACCTCGACATCGAGAGCGCGTCGGTCATCGATGCCGACGGTGAGCAAGCAGCAGAGTGGTCGCTCGACGAAGAATCGCAACGTCTCACCCTGCAGCTCTCATCCGGCTTGGTCGAGGGCGCGGCAGCGGTCCGTATCTCGTTCCGTGGGGTCCTCAACGACATGCTGCGAGGCTTCTACCGGTCGACGTATACCGATGCAGATGGCAACGACACGACCATCGCCACGACGCAGTTCGAGGCGACTGATGCACGTCGGGCGTTCCCGTGTTGGGATGAGCCGGATCTCAAGGCAAGGTTCAGTGTCAACCTGATCACCGATGAGGGCCTGATGGCGGTTTCGAACGCCGCTGAATCTTCGCGCGAGGTCCTCGACAACGGCAAGATCAAGGTCTCCTTTGCCACGACCGTGCTCATGTCGACCTATCTCGTGGCGTTCATCGTCGGAGAGCTCGAGGCAACCGATCCGGTCGATGTCGACGGGATTCCGCTTCGTATCATCGCTCCGCCAGGAAAGCTCCACCTGGCCGACTTCGCAATCGAGGCCGGGGCTCACGCGCTCAGGTATTTCGCCAACTACTACGACGTTCCCTATCCGGGCGACAAGCTCGACATGGTGGCGATCCCGGACTTTGCGTGGGGAGCGATGGAGAACCTCGGGTGTATCACGTACAGGGAGACGGCCCTGCTGCTCGACCCGAACACCGCCACGCAGCTCGAGATGTTGCGTGTGGCGAGTGTCATCGCCCACGAGATCGCCCACATGTGGTTCGGCGACCTCGTCACGATGAAGTGGTGGAACGGAATCTGGCTGAACGAGGCATTTGCCACCTTCGCTGAGAACAAGAGCACCGATGCGTTCCGTCCGGAGTGGATGCAGTGGCTCGTGATGGGATCCGACCGTGCCAGGAGCCAGGAGACGGATGCGCTGCAATCGACGCGTCCGATCGAGTTCCCCGTCGCTTCGCCGAAGGAAGCGGATGCGATGTTCGACGTCCTCACCTATGAAAAGGGTTCGTCCGTGCTCCGCATGCTCGAGCAATACCTTGGCGAGGAGACCTTCCGGGCAGGGGTCTCGCACTACCTCAAGACCCACTCGTTCTCGAACACCGACAACGAGGATCTGTGGGCATCGCTCGAGTCGGTATCTGACGAACCCGTCGGTGAGATCATGAAGACGTGGATCTTCCAGGGTGGGTTCCCGGCAATCGACGTGCAGTCGACCGAGGGCGGCATCGAGCTGAGGCAGAGCCAGTTCAGATTCATCGGAGAGGGTGACACGACGTGGCAGATTCCGGTTCTGTACTCATCTGATGCCGGCACCGGCAAGGTGCTTGTCCGAGAAGAGCCTGTTGAAGTCTCGGTGGGGGACAACGTCATCGTCAATGCTGGTGGTGAGGGCTTCTACCGGGTCAACTACGACGATGCTCTGGCTGCTTCCGTTACCGATCGGCTGAGTGATCTCGACGCCGTCGAGCGCATGTCCGTCGTTTCGGACTCCTTGGCCAATCTGCTTGCCGCCAAGATCGAGGCCGCTGACTTCCTCGCCGTGATCGAGCGCCTGTCGGGTGAGAAGGAGAACGACATCTGGGCCATGGCCCTTGGGGGCCTTGGCGAGCTTGATCGCATCGTGTCCTCCGACGATCGGCCAGCGCTGCAGCAGTTCGCAGCTGAACTGCTGGGCGGGCCGGCTGCGGAGCTTGGTTGGACGGTCGCTGATGGCGACTCTGATCGGACTCGAGCCCTGCGTGGGCTGATGCTGCGTGGCATGGGGAACCTAGCCCAGGATCAGGAGACGATTGCTCAGGCCAGGGCGGTCGAGGCCGCTGACGGAGATGTCGATGCCGAGATCGCCGATGCAGCACTGATGATCACTGCTGCAAACGGAGACATTGCCGACTTCGAACGCTTCCTCCACCTGTCGGAAACCGCATCGACCCCCCAGCTCACGGTCAAGTATCTGCGCGCTGCGGTGATGGTGCCGCATCCGGAGGTACCCGACCGCATCGTCCGCATGGTGATTGACAGGGACATCAGAACGCAGGACTCGTTCTGGGTCCTCGCTGTGCTGCTCGGGCATCGCGAGAACGGTGCGAGGGCATGGCAACTGATCACCGACAACTGGGACGCCGTGTTGGCTGCGATGCCTCCGACGAACGCCTATCGCATGACCGATCTGATGCACTTTCGGTCTGAGCCCGAGGTGGCCGAAGCGATCCGTGCGTGGTTCGCAGACCACGAGATACCCGGCGCAGACAAGAAGGTTGCCCAGAAGTTGGAGCAGCTCGAGGTGCGCACTCGGCTGCGCGAGCGAGAGGGCGAGCGTCTCGGTGAGGCGCTTCGCTAGGCATGGAGGAGCCCGAGTTTCTAGCCTGCTGACCAGGAGCCGCTAGCCAAGGAAGCTGAATGAGCGTCGTACTCGACGGATCTGCCCTCTCGATCGAGGAAGTTGTCGCTGTCGCGATCGACAACGCGCCCGTCGTTGTGGGCGATGGTCTCGTCGAGCAGATGCAGCCTGCAATGGATCTCGTTGCCAGGGTCATCGCTGATGATGCAACCGTCTACGGCATCACCACCGGGTTCGGTGCCCTCGCCAACACCAGGATTCCAACGGAGCGAGCATCGGAGATGCAGGTAGACCTCCTGCGATCCCATGCCTGTGGTGTCGGCCCGCTTCTGGAGCGTTCCGTGGTGCGAGCCATGCTCATATGCCGCGCGCGAACCCTCGCCCAGGGACATTCGGGAGTGCGACCCGCGATTGTCGAACGGCTCGTCGACTTCCTGAACCTCGACATCATCCCAGCGGTCCCGTCCCAGGGCTCGGTTGGAGCATCGGGCGACCTCGCACCCTTTGCGCATCTCATGCTTCCCCTCATCGGCGAGGGGGAGGTGCTCTCTGATGATGGCACCGTTCGGCCTGCAGCTGATGTGTTGGCAGGCTTCGGTCTTGCCCCGCTGACGCTTGGTCCGAAGGAGGGCTTGAGCCTCCTCAACGGAACGGAGGGCATGCTTGCGCATGGCTGCCTGGCCGTGCACCGCGCACTGAACCTCGTCGATGCCGACGACGCCGCGTGTGCGCTCAGTGTCGAAGCGCTCATGGGTTCGTCTCGGCCGTTCGAGGCTCGCATCCACGAACTACGACCACACCCGGGCCAGATCGAGTCCGCTCGCAATATCGCTGCGATGCTCGAGGGGTCACAGATCGATGCCTCACACCACGACGACTTCTCCCACAAGGTGCAAGATGCGTACTCGTTGCGGTGTGCGCCCCAGGTCCATGGTGCGGTCCGGGACACCATTGCCTATGCCTCGCAAGTGTTCACCACGGAGCTTGGGGCGGTGGTCGACAACCCCATCGTCTTCGCTGAGGATGCTGAGGTCGTGTCGGGTGGCAACTTCCACGGTCAACCGCTTGCATTCGCCCTCGACTACCTGGCGATCGCAGTGACGGAGCTCGGGTCGATCTCCGAGCGACGGACCGATCGCTTGCTCGACCCTGACCGTTCGTCCGGTCTCACCCCGTTCCTCGCCAACGATCCCGGTGTGGAGAGTGGCTACATGCTCACGCAGTACACCGCGGCGGCGATCGTCGCTGAGAACCGTGTGCTTGCGCATCCCGCGAGTGTCGAATCAATACCGACCTCTGGCCTCCAGGAGGATCACGTTTCGATGGGTTTTGGGGCAGCTCGCAAGCTCGATCAGGTGCTGACGAATACTGCACGGGTCGTCGCCGTCGAGCTGATGTGCGCTGCGCAGGGTGTGGAGCAGCGGGAGTATCAGCCCGCCCCGGGAACCGCCGCAGTGCGGGATGCGGTGCGGTCGGTCTGTGAGCCGCTGACCCAGGACAGACCGCCAGGTCCGGACATCGAGAACATTGCCCGATTGATCGAGGACGGCGCCTTCTCGGCGCGCTGAAGGAGGCACGGTGGCTGACAAAAAGAACTGGCTCGACAAACTGTCCGAAGGTGTCGACAAAGCGTCATCTGCTGCCACCGAGGCCTGGGAGAGCACCGCAGATGCCCGCGCGGAGACGTGGGAGAAGACCAAGGCTGCGGCCACGAGCGCAAGCGAGACCCTGGACAAGGGCATCGACGAAGCCGCGAAGACCTACAACGAACGCACCACCGCTGCCGTACCTGCGGACGATACGAACACTGCGTTCGCCTACGGGACCGGTCCTCGGGAAATCCATGCTCCACACGGCTCTGGGCTGAACACGAAAGGGTGGCTCCAGGAGGCAGCGCTCAGATGCTTGCTCAACAACCTCGATCCCGATGTCGCCGAACGGCCGGAGGATCTTGTCGTGTACGGGGGCACGGGAAGGGCTGCCCGCAACTGGGAGGCCTTCGATGCGATCGTTGCATCTCTCACCGAGCTCGAGTCGGACGAGACCCTGCTGGTTCAGTCCGGGAAGCCGGTTGGTCGCTTCCGCACCCATGCCGGTGCTCCTCGCGTGCTCATCGCAAACTCGAACCTCGTTCCCGATTGGGCCACGTGGCAGAACTTCTGGGACCTCGAAGACGCGGGGCTGATGATGTAC
>CAJQOW010000123.1 GCA_905480055.1 uncultured Acidimicrobiia bacterium | reverse complement strand
CAGTGCACGCACATCTGACAACTCGCTCACGCATAGGTACCGATACGGGTGGCCGCTGGTCACAACCCGCGGTGCACATAGCCGACAATACTCCCGCTCATATATGCCGATATGTGCGGATCGCCCTAGCGGGTCCTCGCTATCGGTGAGATGATCGCAGGTGATCTGCGAGGAGGGTCGAGTGGGGCGTGGGCTAGCGATTGTCAGCGGGATGCTTCTGGTTGTCGGGGTCGGATCTCCAGGGATTCGCCCAAGATGGATCAGACCTCGACAGGCTGCTTGGGCCAGGTGTACGCGCGGAGGAACACAAGGACAATGAACAGCACGTAGAACACGCCGATGTAGTACTCCCATCCCTGTGTCGCATCTGCGAGGAACCCGATGTTGAGGACCAGGTACACGGGGGCCGCGATCAGGGATGTCCATCGAACGTGGTCCGGTTTGCCCACCAGGGTGAAGGCGACAATCAGTGCCAGCACGATGGCGGTGGTGGGCGCGACGATCAGCACCCACGTCTCCTTGGCCGGCTCTCCCATTTCCTGCACCAGGGAGAACATGTCCCCGAAGATCCACAGGATGAAGTGGCAGATCCACAACACAGCCAGCTGAACCCGGACGTTCACCTGCGGATTCACCAGATCTGATCCAGTCTTCACACCATCAACCACGACATCCTCCATTCGGCTGCATCAATCGAGTGGTGAGCCCCGAGCGTCAGGATTGCCCAAGACCTCGGGGGTCAACCCAATTCCTCACCTTCATACTATGGATCGATCGGGTTGTACGTGGAAGCCGCGTTGGCAACACACATATCGGCACAATACGTGCGGCGCGTATTGCGAGCTACCGGGCGGTCAGTCTCCGAGTGCTCTGTGGAGGAACGCGGCCATCTGTCCACGAGCCAGGTTGCGTGTCGGACAGAACCGGTCGTTGACCGGCGGGTTACAGCCCTTGGTTACGCCTGCTGTAGCGAGCTTGTCGATATCGTTCTCGAAGATCGACCCGTCGTCGTCGCCGAAGAGGTCGCCGCCTCCGTCGTCCGAGTAGCCCATGGCTCTGACGAGGAACGCAGCCATGACATCACGACGCACCCTGTCGTCGGGACGAAGACGGTCGTTGTCCGGCGGGTTACAGCCCTTTGTGATCCCTGCCGCTGCCAACTTGTCGATGTCCTTCTCGAAGGTTGTCCCAACCGTGTGGACGAAGCCAGCCGACGGCGCAGCTGGCAGCTTGAGCGCTCTCGCGAGGAAGGCAGCCATCTGGTCTCGGGTCACAGAACTGTCGGGGCAGAATGGGTCATTCCTCGGTGGGTTTCAGCCTCTCGTGATTCCCTCATCGGCCATCCATGCGATGTCGGCTTCGAATACCGAACCGTCGTCATCGATGAAGTTGCCGCCGGGCGGACCCGGATCAATTGGCTGGCTCGCCAACTCAAGGCCGCTCCTGACGATGTTCGGATCACAGCCGGGTTCGCCCGCACCTCGAAGACGCACCTGACTGGATAACGAAACGGGTCCAGACACTCGCCAAGCGGCACGGCCTGCCACTCATCGGAGCGCACGGACTGCGTCACACGTTCGCAACCATCAGCCTCGCCAACGGCGTATCGCTAGTGACCGTGTCCGAAGCGTTGGGGCATTCCGACGTCGGTGTGACCGCGAACACGTACTCCCACGTCACCGAAACTATCGCCAAGAAGCTGCGGAAACGGTCGACGCTGCCATATTCGGCACCTGACAACACCGGGCGGTACTCGTTGGCATCGAACACTATCGAACAGTATCGGGGTCGAAGTGGCACCCAAAGTGGCACCCGACACCCCCGAAATAGTCACGACGCCTAAACCCGGATACAGCGAAACCCCATACAGTGTATGAGGTTTCGTTTGGTCGGGCTGGGCGGATTTGAACCGCCGACCCCTGGTCCCCCAGACCAGTGCGCTGCCTGACTGCGCCACAGCCCGATTGATTGGCGAGGTTACCGCCCGAGGACTGTCTACTCAGAAGCCTGGGCGGAGCAACTGCGGTCTAGTTGACGACACTGATGATGAAGTCGACGAGGCGGAACACGAGGTACAGAGCGCCGGCGACGACGAGCAAGATGAAGCTCCACGGCCAGCCAGGCTCGACCTCGTCCGGATCGTGTGCCGACGGAGCGGGCGCCTCATCGGGAGCCCGTTCGTCCGTCATACGGGAGGGACACCGTGCCGTCGGTCGGAGAACTTCCGATCCTTGCGGCTGGCGATCGCATACCGGCGAATGAGTTCAGCACGAAGGTCCGCGGGCTCGATAACGGCATCGATGACTCCCTCGGCTGCCAGGCGCAACAGATCCACGTCCTCTGAGTACTCGGCGCGTTTTTCCGCGATGAACTCCGAGCGCTCAGGCTCGTCGAGGCTCTCGATGGTGTTGAAGTACACGGCGTTGATCGCTGCCTCAGGACCCATCACAGCGATCTCAGCGGTTGGCAGCGCGATCGTGGCCTCAGGTCGCAGTCCTGGAC
>CAJQOW010000122.1 GCA_905480055.1 uncultured Acidimicrobiia bacterium | reverse complement strand
CGTTGAGCCCTGAGGAGATCGAGCAGCAGATCACCCTCCCCGTCGAGTTGTCCATCGGCGGCCTCCCCGGCCTGCAGAGTGTCCGCTCGGTTTCGAAGTTCGGGTTCGGGCAGGTTGTCGCGACATTCGACGACGACATTCGGATCATCGATGCACGCCAGTACGTCACAGAACGCCTCGCAACCGTGGAACTCCCAGATGGTGTCGGACGGCCTGAGCTGGGGCCGATCGCGACCGGTCTGGGCGAGATCTTCCACTACATCGTCCGCTCAGACGATCCCGGTCGCTCGATCGAGGAACTCCGGACGATCCACGACTGGGTGATCAAGCCGGAACTCCGGAAGGTCCCGGGCGTAGCTGAAGTCAACTCCTGGGGCGGTGAGGAGCGGCAATACCACGTCGTCGTGGAACCCGAATCACTCATCAAGTTCGGCTTTACGCTGGATGACGTCCTCGAAGCGTTGCGACGGAACAACGCCAACGTCGGCGGTGGCCAGATCGTTACGTCAGGTGAGGCCAGGGTCGTCCGCGGCCTGGCCCGGGTCTCGACGATCGAAGAGATAGAGAACATCGTCGTTGCGTCGAGCGACGGCACACCGGTGCGGATTCGGGACGTTGCGGATGTCGAGATTGGGAGCGAGATTCGTCGCGGGGCCGTGTCGGCATCCGGCGAGGGCGAAGCGGTACTCGGTCTCGCGTTCATGCTGATGGGCGAAAACAGCCGGGTTGTGACCGAACAACTGCGAGATCGCCTCGAGTCCCTGACGCCCTCGCTGCCGTCGGACGTCGTTGTTGATGTCGTCTATGACCGGACGCTCCTCGTGGAGAAAGTCATCGAGACGGTCAAACACAACCTCGTCGTCGGTGCGGTGCTGGTGATCCTCGTGCTGCTCTTCCTGTTGGGGAACATCCGTGCGGGCTTGCTCGTTGCCATCGCGATTCCGATATCGATGCTCTTCGCGGTCCAGGGGATGTACGAGTTCGCAATCGCCGCGAGTCTTCTCAGCCTGGGGGCGATCGACTTCGGCATCCTCGTCGATGGCTCGGTGGTCATGACGGAGGCCAATCTGCGGTCGCTCAAAGAGCGGCAACGCGAGTTGGGCCGGAAGCTCACTGCCGACGAGCGCCTCAAGTCGATCGCCAAATCGAGCTCGCAGGTTGTGCGTCCGATCGTCTTCGGAATGGGCATCATCACGCTCGTGTTCGCGCCCGTCCTGACCCTCGAGGGCATCGAGGGGAAGATGTTTCGGCCGATGGCGTTGACGTTCATCTTTGCGCTCCTTGGTGCGCTGCTTGTCGCCGTCTTCCTGTCGCCCGTGCTGTCGTACTACTTCCTGCCACGGCGCACGAAGCCCGAGGAGGGCCTCATCAGCAGGGCGATGACTGGCTCATACGGCTGGCTCGTGGGCATGGCTCTCCGTCTTCGATGGGGGGTTGTGCTTGTTGCTCTCGCGCTGCTCGCTGTAGCGGGGTATCGCGGGACTCAGATGGGTGGAGAGTTCATTCCTCGCCTGAGCGAGGGGTCGATGGTCATCAATACCATCCGCCTTGCCGGCGTATCGATCGAAGAGTCGGTCCGCTACAACACCCGCATCGAAGCGATACTCCTTGAGGAGTTCCCTGATGAGATTGAGCACGTCTGGAGTCGGATCGGCACGGCGGAAGTCGCCACAGATCCGATGGGGATCGAGCTGACCGACATCTTCATCAGCCTCTCGCCACGTTCGGAGTGGACTCGTGCGGCTACTCAAGCCGGACTTGTCACCGAGATGGAGACGATCATCTCGCAGTTCCCCGGCGTGAACATGATCTTCACGCAGCCGATCGAGATGCGGATGAATGAGATGGTCTCTGGCATCCGCTCGGACATTGGCATCAAGATCTTCGGAGACGACTTCGAAGAGCTGCTGCGTCTGGCCGACGAAGTGCAGCGCGTGCTCATTGAGATTCCGGGCGCCTCGGACATCTCTGTGGATCAGATCACTGGCCAGCCAGCGTTGTCCATTGCGGTCGACCAATCGCGCGTAGCGCGGTATGGCGTCGCCGCTCGCGAGGTGCTGGACTTCGTTGAAGCGATGGGCGGCATCCGGGTCGGCGAGGTGTTCGAGGGACAGCGCGTGTTCCCGTTAGTGGTCCGCTTGCCGCAGGTGTTTCGCGAGGACGTGGCCGCCATTGCATCGGTGCGAGTGCCCACCGAAGGCGGCGTCGCGGTGCCGCTCTCAGCTATGGCGTCAGTTGATCAGTCGGAGGGCTCGGCGACAATCAACCGCGAGTGGAGTCGTCGACTGATCCGCGTACAGTGCAACGTGGTGGGTCGCGATCCAGCCTCGTTCGTGGACGAGGCGCGGAGCGCCATCGACGCTCGCGTGGCATTGCCCGAGAGCTACGTGCTGGAGTGGGGCGGCCAGTTCGAGAACCTGGAACGGGCGAAGCTCCGCCTGGCAATCGTTGTGCCGGCTGTGCTGCTCCTCGTCTTCTTCCTTCTGTACTTCAGCCTGAAGGACCTGCGCGATGTCCTCATCATCTATACCGGCATCCCCTTCGCCGCGGTCGGCGCGATCTTCGCTCTCTGGTGGCGAGGCATTCCGTTCAGCGTCAGTGCGGCCGTCGGATTCATCGCCCTGTCAGGAATCGCCGTTCTCAACGGACAGATCCTCATCGAGGCCATTCGTGAGTCGTTGCGGTCGGGGCTGCCGAGACGTGAAGCCATCATTCAAGCAGGGAAGACAAGGCTGCGGCCGGTGCTTGCAACCGCGATCACGGATGCTGCAGGTTTCATCCCGATGGCCATTTCGACTGGGGTTGGAAGTGAGATCCAACGTCCTCTGGCGACAGTGGTCATCGGCGGCATAGTCACCTCGACGCTCTTGACGCTATTCGTGCTGCCGGTGATTGGATCCGCGTTCATGCGAAGACCCGAAGCGAAGTCCGAGACGAGGGACGGTGCATGACTGGCTGCGCGTGTGACGACGAGGTGCTCGGGCTTGAGCGTCGAACGCTGCGGACACTGCTGTTGATCAATGCCGTCATGTTCGTGTCGGAGGCAGCGTTGGGTTGGCTGGCCGAGTCAACCGCGCTCCTCGCCGACTCGTTGGATATATTGTCGGCGTCGTGATCTCGGGTGGACTGGTGGAAGCGTCGTTGCCCTGATCGTGCTCCGCGGCGGCATGAGGATTGTTCGTGAAGCCCACGGCATCGTCGTGATGAGCGCTGGGGTTGTGGCATCGCTGTGAGCCGTCCGGACATCGGGCGACGCTGTTGCTGACCCACAGATGACGCTCACCGCTCGTCCGGCGCTGTCAGCGGCGACAATGACCCTTTTTCACGCAATAGCCCCCTCAGATTCTGCGTTCTCATCTCCGTAGAGATCGCTCTGAATCTCAACTTCGCTTGACTAACCCCGCCGGTTTGCCGATTATCACGCCAATGGTCCGAAGTCCGCTCTCCATCCTCCTGGCCGTCCTCATCGCCCTCCAGTCGTGTCTGGCGGGCTTTGCGGTCTGTTCCAATGGTGGATGCTGCCACGCTGAGGTCGGAGCCGAGGCTGAGGCGGCCCATGGCGAGTGTGGGCACGACGAAGACCACGAGCATTCGTACATCGTCAATACTGGTGAGCCGCACTCTTGCGATTGCAAGGATGTCGAGATCGACGCCGGCGAGATGATGGGCGGCAAACGCAGAGTGTGGTCGAAGCCTTTGCCACTCCCCCTTGAGCACGCGGTCCTGGCAGCCAATGTTGAGACTCGGGCTTTGCCCCGCGTCCTGAGCCGGTTTCCAAGAGCGCGAGGCGATACATCCCAGATTCAGAGACTGGCGATCGTACGCTCAACGCGCCTCTTACTGTAAATCGCTGTTCGCAACCCACGAACGTTGAACCCATCGCCCGGCGATGAGGTTCTAGTTGTTCTGTTGTGCGATCAGGAGTTTTGCGGAATGCGACATCATGGATGGCGCCACATGTGCGTGGCGATGAGAACCGGCGGACTATCCGTCGGGGCCTTAGTGTTCCTTGCGGGCTGCCAGCAGTATGAGCGACAGCCGCTCGATCTCACTGCGCATCGTTCTACGTTGAATGATCGCAGCCTCGAGGTCGGCCGGATTCACGGTTTTCTCGACCGGCTGCGCGGACTCGGGGGAGAAGCCCCGGACACGTTCTCGTTCGACGATGGCCTTACGCCGGCGGAAGGCGAAGTCGTCGCCCTGTTCTACAACGCCGACCTGCGAGAGGCACGCCTGGCGGCCGGAGTAGCGCTCGCGAGCTTTGAGAACGCCGGCCTGTGGGATGATCCCGAGTTCGGGTTCGGGTTCGACGGCGCGGAGATCCTGTCTCCGTCGGGCAGCCCGTTCGAGTTTGGGCTCACGCTGAGTCTCACGATCCCGATCTCAGGGCGTCTCGAAGTTGAGAAGGCTCGGGCCGGGGCGGCGTACGAGGCGGAGTTGCGACGACTCGTGGCCGCGGAGTGGGCCACTCGCGCTGACGTGAGACGGGCCTGGGCATCCTGGACGGTAGCCGAGGAGCGCCTTCGGTTGCTCCGAGAGGCAATCGCACAGATCGAGCGCATCACCACGATAACGGACCGCCTCGAAGCAGGCGGCGAACTCAGCCGCGTGGAGAGTCGGTTGTTTCAGGTCGAACTGGCGGATCGCCGTGCCACCGTCGCACAAGCGACGCTCGACGTGATGCGGTCACGAATCGACCTTCTCGGTCTGATGGGGTTGCCGCCCGACGCATCGATCGAGTTGATTCCTGCGTTGCCGGCAACTGACCCGCCCCTCACCGACGACCCACTGCGCCGGCTCATCAAGAGCAATAGCGAACTCGCTGTTCGCCGTGCGGAGTATCAGGTCGTCGAGGAAGCGCTTCGTCTAGAGATCCGGAAGCAGTACCCGGACATCACGATCGGTTCCGGTTACGGCAGCGAGGACGACGATGACAGGCTGCTTCTCGGGTTCTCAGTGCCCATTCCGATCTTCAATGCCAATCGCGCCGGCATCGCCGAAGCACGAGCCGAACGCGAAGTGTCCCGAGCGGCCGCTGAAACCACCTTCGAGCGACTGGCACGCGAACTGTCGGTGTCTGAGGCTGAACTCGTCGCTGCGCGAACGCAGCGATCACAGTTTGAGTCGACGATCGTCCCGATGCTCGATGCCCAGGCCGACGAGGTCGAGCAGATCGCGGATCTTGGCGAAGTCGACACGCTCATACTCCTCGAAACCGTGCAGCGCCAATTCGACGCGAAGTCTCGCCTGCTTGAGCTTCAGCGTGTCGAGCTGGACGCCTCACTGACGATCGTCGAACTCTTGGGCCCCGAGGTTTCCGGCGATCCAGCACCTGTGTCTGATGACCCCGACGAGAACGAACACACGGCCGAAGACGCATCGTCCGCCGTGGGAGGTGAACGATGACTGCACGACTCAACCGACTCGCGGTCGGAACACTTATGACAGCGCTTCTGCTCATCAGCGGTTGCACTCGGGACGGTGGCGCCGCCGCCAACGCCAACCCAGAGAGCGACGATCACGTTGAGGCTCAGGCGTCGAATCGCGTCGCGATTCCCTCTGCGGTGCGCTCGAATCTCGGGATCAGCTTCGTCACCGTGGAACGGCGGCGGATCGAGCAAACACTGCGAGTGCCCGGACAGTTCGAGTATCTCCCAACGGCAAGGCGCGAGTATCGCACGATGCTCCCAGGCCGGGTCGAGATATTGGTCCAACAGTTCGATGTGGTTGATGAAGGCGCACTGCTGTACCGCATCGACTCGCCTGGTTGGCGTGAGATGCAGCAGCAACTTGCGGAGGCAGAATCGACGATTCATGTACACACGACGAAGCTCGAAACGTTCGATCCGCTGATGGAAGCGCATGGGCGACATGAGCAGAGTCTCGTCGAGAGTGTGGCCGTGTGGAGCGAGCGTGTCACGCAGCTCGAGTCGATCCGAGACGCAGGAGGTGGCCGGGTTGGTGAGTTTGCAGAGGCTCGTGGAACGCTAACGTCCGCGCGCGCTGAGCTGGCCGACGTTCAAGAGAAGAAGGCCGAGCTGATCGCAGCGCGGGCCGAGACAGTCGCCGGGCTCGACGCGGCGCGCTCACGGCTTCATTACCTCTTGGATGCTGCTGCGTCAGTAGTCGGAATCGATCGAACAGCTTTGACGAGCAACGCCCAGTCTGAGTCAGATCCGCACCCGGCGTGGGCCGTGATCAATACCATCGAGGTGCGAGCTACGGAGTCAGGCGTTGTCGAGTCGCTCGGCTTGACCAATGGATCGTGGGCGGACGAGAAGTCCGCCGTCGTGACAATCGTGCGCCCGGATCAGCTTCGCTTCCATGCGTCGGGGCTACAGAGCGATCTCGGTGTGTTGCGAAAGGGTCTTGAAGCTCGGATCGTACCGCCAACGCCCACCACCTCCGGCCGCGCCGTCCCCCTGCAGGACACGATGACCGGCACGCTCGCGCTCGGCCTGCAGGGCGACGCCAGTGATCGCACCGTCGATCTGTACGTGGTTCCGGAGGCGCTATCGACCTGGGCGCGACCAGGTGTTGCAGCACAGCTCGAGATCGTGACCGATTCGACTGCCGCTGCGGAGCTGGCGATTCCGCTGGCGGCTGTTCAAAAGGACGGCCTCACCCCGATCATCTTCCGGCGAGCACCGGACAACCCGAACGAAGCTGTGCGTCTCGAAGCCGACCTCGGAATGAATGACGGACGCTGGGTGGCGGTTCTGAGCGGCTTGCGGAACGACGACGAAGTCGTTCTCGACGGTGCATTCCAACTCATGCTCGCTACGAGCGGGACAATCGAGAAGGGTGGACACTTCCACTCCGACGGCACATTCCACGAGGGAGAGCACTGAAATGCTGAAAGCAGTCATTCGATTCTCGTTGCAGTACTCATCGCTCGTTTTGATCGCCGCGGTCATGGTCGTTGGTTTCGCAGGTTATCGCCTTCCGCGAATGAGTATTGATGTCTTCCCGGAGCTCAACGCCCCGACCATCACGATCATGGCGGAGTCAGGCGGACTTGCGGCCGATGAAGTCGAGCAGTACGTAACCTTTCCAATTGAGACTGCGGTGAACGGGATGACGGGGGTCCGTCGTGTGCGTAGCGCCAGCGCCATCGGACTTGGGATTGTCTGGGTTGATCTTGAGTGGGGCGCGAACCTCTACGACGGTCGGCAACTCGTGGCAGAGCGTCTAGTCGCAGCACGCGAGAATCTCCCCGATGATGTCGAGCCATTTATCACGCCGATCTCATCGATCGCCGGCGAGATCATGCTTATCGCGTTGTCTTCCGAGGACGGCGACGTCAGTCCGCTTCAACTTCGCTCTTATGCCGAGTTCGAGCTGCGGAACAAGATCCTTGCCATTCCCGGCGTCGCTCAGGTGGTCGCCATCGGTGGCGACCTGCCGGAGTACCAGGTCAATGTGACCCAGGACCGTCTGCGACTCTATGACCTGACGATTTCGGATGTCGTTGAGGCAGCCGGGGGAGCGCACAGCACGGCGAGCGGCGGGTACCTCGTCGACGTTGACAGCTTCGAGATCCCCATTCGGCAGCAAAGCCGAGTGACCGGCCCCGAGGACATCGCAAACACCATAATCAAGTATCACGACGGCACGCCTGTCACGATCGGTCAGGTCGCCGACGTTCGACTGGGAGCC
>CAJQOW010000121.1 GCA_905480055.1 uncultured Acidimicrobiia bacterium | reverse complement strand
TGTGGGACCGCTGGCACCGCCGCCGCGGCGATGCGACCTTGGACGCAGCAGCAGTCCATGCCGCCTTGCAGGATGAAGCCTGAGGTTGAGCGACGTGCCGGACCCCGTGACGCCGCCACCAGATAGTGGTGAGGCGATCGGGGCCGACATGGCGCCCTATCGGGTACTCGACACCTCGAGACGTCGCCGGGCAGGGTTCGTCTACGTCGGCCTCGCTGCGGTGTGTGCGGTGATCGTGCTGGCGATCGACGTGTCCGCAATGTGGTTCACGGGCGTCGGTGCCCTGTTGGTTCTCGCCATCTACCAATTCGCAGGCGCATGGACGATGCGCGTAACCGACATGGAAGCGATCGACATCGCATCGAACGTTGCGTCGTTCAGCGTTGGGCACGGCTCTGCAACCCTGGGATACCGCGGCGTGCTCGCCAAGCCGATGTGGCAGGTGCTGGTGTTCTCTGACACCCCAAGCCCCGATCGCCAGGCACTGGTGACCGTCGATGCCCTGTCGGGCGACGTCACAGGCCAATACGAGGAAGCCGTCGAGCTCCCGTAGGCAGTCATACTTGGAGGGCCGCTGGGCCTACCGAGTTGCGATCGGTGGCAGCGGCCGTTCGACCTCACCGATGTACAGCTGACGGGGACGCATGATCCTGGTCTCAGGATCGTCGTACATCTCCAGCCAGTGGGCGATCCATCCGGGAAGACGACCAATGGCAAAGAGCACCGTGAACATCCGGAGCGGGAAACCAAGCGCCCGGAAGATGATGCCTGAGTAGAAGTCGACGTTCGGGAACAGCTTGCGCTCGACGAAGTAGTCGTCAGCGAGGGCAGCGTCCTCAAGCTCCTTGGCGATCTCCAGCAAGGGATCGTTTGCGCCCATCGAGCTGAGGACATCGGCTGCGAACTCCCGAAGCACCCTGGCCCTCGGGTCGTAGTTCGTGTAGACCCTGTGACCAAATCCCATGAGCCTGAACTCATCGTCCTTGTCCTTGGCCCTGGCAATCGTGGACTCGATTGTTGCGTCAGGATCATCATGGATTGCCTGGAGCATTTCGATGACGGCCTGGTTGGCGCCACCGTGGAGTGGTCCCCACAGAGCACCCATCCCGGCAGCGACGCTGGTGAACATGTTGGCCCTGCTCGAACCGACACCGCGTACGGTGGACGTCGAGCAGTTCATCTCGTGGTCGGCGTGGAGGATGAGCAGGACGTTCAATGCCTTGACGACTGCCGGATCGACCTGCATGTCCTCGATGGGCGTGGTGAACATCATCCGCAGGAAGTTCTCGACGTACGAGTATTCCACGTCTGGATAGACGTACGGTTCGCCGATCGACTTCTTGTAGGCCCATGCTGCGACGGTCGGGAGCTTGGCTATGAGCGTCCGGGCCCCTGCGTCGATTTCCGCGGGTCTGGTTGGACGCCGGTACACGTCATAGAACGTCGAGATGGCGTTCGTTGCCGACGACAGGACAGCCATGGGGTGTGCCCGGCGTGGGAAGGCGTCGAAGAACGACCTCATCTCCTCATTGAGCAGGGAGTGGTGGGCGATGTCCGACTCCCACTCTGCGAGTTCAACAGCGTTCGGAAGGCGGCCGTAGATGAGTAGGTATGCCACCTCGAGGAAGGAACAGTCGCGTGCGACGTCCTCGATGCGGTAGCCGCGATAGAGGAGGACGCCCTCGGATCCGCTGATGTAGGTGATGGTTGAGCGAGCTGCTGCGGTGTTGCCGAACCCAGGGTCGAACGTGACGTGATGCACTTTGGGACGGAGGCTACGGACATCAATTCCAGATTGTCCGATGGTGGGGTGATGCACGTCGAGTTCGACGGTTCGATCCCTGACCTCCAGTTTGGCTTCGTTCTCACTCATCCGATCAGGCCCTTTCGCTCGTCCCAGGTGTCGCCCTTCGAGTGCCGCAGGCGGTGCGGCAGACTGCGCTCAGGCGGTATGGCGATTGTAGCCGCGGGTGGGGCCGGTCCGGTCTGTGCTACCTTTTCCGAGCCAAGGAGCTGCCATTGATCGATCTCAAGGGACGCAAGAAGGCAGCTCCGATCCTCGAACCGATCGCTTCTGGTCTCGCGAGGATCGGAGTCAAGCCAGCCATGGTCACCATCGTCGGACTGTTGGTGACGATCGGTGGTGCTGTGCTGATTGCATACGGATACCTGTTTGCAGGTGGACTGACCGCTGCATTCGGTGTCGCCCTGGATGCGCTCGATGGTCCGCTAGCACGGCGTCTCGACATGGACTCCGACCGCGGCGCATTTCTCGACACGATGTCCGATCGGTTCGGCGAGATCGCGATCTGGGTCGGACTGTCGGTGTACCTGCGCCAAGAGCCGCTTCTGTTGGTCCTATGCGTGATCTCCCTCGCAGCCTCGTTGATGATCCCGTATGTTCGCTCGAAGGCCGAACTCGCCGGACTCGAAGGCAAGGGCGGCTGGATGGGCAGGGCGGAGCGCATGATCCTGATTCTCATCGGGGTGATGGTTGTGGGGCTGGGCGCTCCCATCATGCAACCGCTTCTGTGGGTGTTCGTGATCCTCACGAGCCTCACGGTTGCGCAACGCATCCGTAGGACGTGGCAGCAGCTCCCGGCGTGAAGGACCTCGTCGCATATATCGGCTTCCGGGTGGCGACCGGACTCTTCGGCCTGCTACCCGAGTCGTGGATTCGGCACATCGGTGAGTACGGAGGCGAGCTCGCGGCGCGTCGGAAGACCTGGAAGTACCCGCTTCTGACATCACACATGCGGCGGGTCCTCGGCCCCGATGCCACGGATGCCCAAGTCGACGCTGCGGTGCACGGCATGTATCGGTCGTATGGCCGCTACTGGACCGAGACGTTCTGGTTCAGGCCACGACGGGACCAATTGATCATCGATGGTGTCGACCGGGTGAACTTCGGACCGGTCCACGATGCTGTCGCTGCAGGGCGAGGCCGTATCTTTGCGACACCCCACCTCGGCAACTGGGAGGTCGCTGGTGTGATCGCAAAGGAGATCGGAACGCCCGTCGTTGCGGTCGCTGAGCACCTCCCCAATCAGCGGATCACCGACTGGTTCATCGACATCCGGAACGAGTTCGGGATTGAGATCATCCTGACGTCGGATCCGAACCGAACGCGCAAGCTCATCACGGAGTTGCGCAACGGCGGAGCTATTGCCCTTGTCGCAGACAGGGACGTGACGGGCAAGGGCATCCCCGTGGACTTCTTCGGAGCGGAAACCTCGATGCCTGTTGGGCCGGTCGCCCTGGCTGACCTCACTGGTGCGGACCTGATTCCGGTCGGTGTCTATTTCAAGAAGGGTGCGGGCCACCGGATCGTGATTCATGACCCCGTGGTGCTACCTGACATCGAAGCCAGGGAGGAACGGGTTGCGCAGGGCGCACAGGAGTTCGCCCATGTCCTCGAAGAGATCATCCGGGAGGCGCCGTCCCAGTGGCACCTCTTCCAGCCGAACTGGCCATCGGACCAGCAATTCGTTCCCAAGGGGGATACATGAGGGTCGCCCTTGTGTGCCCCTATGACCTCGGTAAACCCGGCGGCGTCCAGGACCAGGTGTTCCGTCTTCGCCAGTGGCTCCTCGACGCTGGTCACGACCCGACGGTGATCGGCCCGGGAAACGATGGTCCGGATGGGTCCGTCCTCCTCGGCTCGTCGGTGGGGGTGCGCGCCAACAAGTCGTCGGTACCCATCGCCCTCGATCCGCGGGTTCTTCGAAAGGTTCGATCTGCGATAGGGGATGTTGACGTTGTCCATATCCATGAACCGCTGATGCCGATGGTGTCACTCGCTGCAACCCGAATCAACGACTTGCCGACCGTTGGAACCTTCCACGCCGACGCGTCAACCGTTGCGAGGAGGAGCATTCGGTTGGGAATGCCAGTGGTGAGAGGTGTCGTGTCGCGACTCGACGTGATGACTGCCGTGAGTGCGGTTGCTGGCTCGGTCGTGCAAGGCATAGGCGAGCTCAGGACCATTCCCAATGGTGTTGATGTGAGCCACTATCAGGCCGGTACGAAGCTGGCCGGGTCGGTGGTGTTTCTTGGAAGGGACGATCCGCGAAAGGGCCTCGACATCCTCCTGCAGGCGTGGCCGGTCGTGCGCGCCGCTGTGCCTGATGCATCGCTGACCGTTATCGGTGCCCACCGC
>CAJQOW010000120.1 GCA_905480055.1 uncultured Acidimicrobiia bacterium | reverse complement strand
GTGGTATCTCGTGTTTGGACAGTCGCGTGCGGTGAAGGAATCGGCAGCGAGGGATGCCCTCAGGCTTCGAGAGGACGCCAACCTGGTGGCGGCGACGGAGGCTGCTGTTGCAAGGCCGGGGCGGGACCATGTGGTCCTCCTGATCCGCAGGCCCACCAGGCAGAGCCGCCAGGAAACCCTGTTCCGGCTTGCCGTTCGGCTTACTCGGCCAGACGGCGGACGCATCCACATCATCAACTTCGACGCCGACACGGCAAGCCTGGTGCCGCTGCCCGAGGACCGAGCCTGGTGTGAGTCGCTTGGTATCGAGGTGACAGTGCAGACCTACACCGACGAGGACCGGCGCGGCATGGTGCACTCGTTCGTGGAGCGTGAAGACGTGGACCTCTTCATCGCAGACATGCCACAGGAGCTGCGTGCGACCAGGCACATTGCGCGCGATCTGAACTGGTTGCGGGAGAACCTCACCTGTGATTCGGTTTTCCTGCGCAATCGTTCGGTTGATGCGATCGACACCATCGCGATCTTGGGAACGGGCGGACCGTATGACCCGGTGAAGATCGAGCTGTCCGACTACATCGCACGGCATGAACGGGGAAGTATCCGTTTCGTCCACCTGACTGCACCTGATTCGCCTCCTGCCCAAACCGAGGTGATCCATAGCTATCACGATCGGCTCGGGTCAGCGCTGTCGGTGCCGTGGGACGAGAGGGTGCGGCCCACCGAGCACCTGGTCGAGACGCTCACCGAACTGTCACGCGGCGCAAACCTAGTGGTGCTGGGTGCTCCCACACACCGATTCCACATCGTCACCGACCTCGCCGACCGGATCGCTGAGTCCGTCGATTGCCCAGCTCTCCTCGTCCACACACCCGATCTCGAACAGCCCGGTGTGGTGACCCGGGCTGTCCAGTGGCTGGTCAATTGATGGATTGCCCTGGGGCTCTGGGTCTGCAGGCTTGGTGGCCCTCCTGACATCCCGGCGTGGGTACGCTCGCGTTCCATGGTGAATGTGATTCGCAAACCGTTCGTGATCCCCGCCGTCATTTGCGCGGTGGTGATCGTGTGGGTGCTGGCGTGGAGCTTCGACCCAATCGTCAACGGACATCCGTCGTACCTTGTCTTCTACGTCGGGTTCTTGATTGCATCGTTGCTGGCACTGGCATGGGCGTTCTGGAAGCCTGAGAGCAGTGGACGTCTGTGGCTGTCGGTGCCGGGAGCGGTGGTGCTGATCCTCGCCACGGTCGGCGCCTGGATTCTCGCCCCGTTCGGCGCCACGCAGGTGGCCTTGGACGCCATGGAATCGACTCCTCGGGTCGAGGTCAGTTCTTCGAGTTCACGGATCACCCTCGAACCGGTGGCAGGCGCATCCGGTGTTGGCCTGGTGTTCCAGCCAGGGGCGAGGGTCGACTCCAGGGCCTATGCGCGCATCCTCCACCCGCTCGCAGAGGCAGGGCATCGGGTAGTCATCGTCAAGCAACCGCTCGGCATCGCCTTCTTCGCCAACGGGTTCGCCTCGTCGTGGGCAGAACAGCATCCCGAGGTGGCGTGGGCTGTGGGAGGCCATTCGCTCGGAGGTGTTGTCGCCGCAGGGAACGCCGCCGAGGATCCGGCCTTGCGTGACCTGGTGCTGTGGGCGTCCTATCCCGCATCTGACGTGTCGGACACTTCCGACATGGCTGCGGTGTCGGTGTTCGGAACCGAGGATGGGCTCACCGATCCGATGGAGGTGGAGGAGACGGCGTCCGATCTTCCTCCCGAGACGACCTTCGTGCCGGTCGTGGGAGCGGTGCACGGCTACTTCGGTGACTACGGGAACCAACCAGGAGACGGCGATCCAACCGTTCCTCGCGAAGAAGCGCAGGCACAGATCGCGTCGGCCACGCTGTCATTCCTCGACCGCTAGAACGCTGTCGGTCTGGTTCTTCCGCCGCTCTGGATGCCGCCGATGAACGGTGCTGCGAGGTGGGCGCAGGCTGCCGCAGCTTGCTCTGCGCCGAATAGTTCAGGGTTCCACGATGACAGCGAGAACGCAACCACTCTGCCGGTCGCCGCAAGCCGATCGATGGCGTCACTCACCTCGGCCACCAGGGGACCGTCAGGTGCTGGGTAGTTCATTGCGGGCATGTCGGAAGGGTCGACCACATCGCCGTCGACATGTACGTACCACGGCCCTGGTGGAAGGTCGATGTCGCTCAGGTCGTCCACAGACACCATGGCGATCCCCGATTCCTCGATGGCCGTGTCCTCGCCCGGGTCGAGGTCACGCCCGTCAACGAGGATCACACGGTGATCTGGCAGGGGAGTGAGGCCTGCTGCCTGGACGATCGTTTGCTCCCCACGACCCGTGACCATGGCGAGCGGCATCCCCCCGATGAACCCGGAACCTGTGGTCTCCCACGTGTTGAAATCCCCGTGGGCGTCGAAGAAGATGAGCGTCGGGTCCACCCCTCGGCGTTGCAGGCCGGCGAGCACGCCGATGATGCACACACAGTCTCCTGCAAACACGACCGGAGCCTCGGTGCCCGCAACCCATCGGGTCAGTGCGTCGTAGAGCACCCCCATCCGCTCCTGCTGGGACCCGTCGGGCAGTTCAGGATCCAGCACCTCATGTGGTTCCGGCACCTCGAAACCATCCATCGGATCACCCATGAAATACGGAGAAGCAATGATGCTCATGTCCCAAGTATCGCGCGGGAATCGATGCGGAGATCGCTTCGCTCACGCCTTCCCTCTCGCTGAGAGGCGCCTGTTCGTGTCGTCTCCCCCGCCTCTGGCGGGGGAGATGCCCGGCAGGGCAGAGGGGGCCAGTCAACGGTGGCCGTGGGTTGTTGGTGATGCCTGGTGGGTTGGCCCCCTCCGGCCTCGCTGCGCTCGGCCACCTCCCCCAGCTGAGCTGGGGGAGGGAGTTGGTGTTCAGGGCTGAGGGAGCCAGTCAACGAGCGGCCACTAGGCAACGAATGGCGCGGGAGTTCGTCCGACGTTCTACGTACTGCCGCTTACACCTCTCGCCGGCCCGGTCCTCACGATCTCAGGGATCGCCGCAAGGTCGTGAACCTGATGCGTGAGGGCGATTGCGGGAGCGGGGCTCACAGCCTTGTCGTACCAGCAGGTGTCGATGCCGTAACCGATGCCACCCTGGATGTCCGAGCTGAGGCTGTCACCGATCATCAGCGACGTGGCACGGTCCGGTTCACCGAGAGCTGCGTACGTGATGTCGTAGATCTGGCTGCCCGGCTTTGCGGTCCCGACCTCGCCTGAGATGACGATCGCGTCGAAGTAGCGGTCGAGGTCGAGCCGCTCGATCCGTGCCCGCTGCACCTCACCGATCCCGTTGGTGATGAGAGCCAGGGTCGCGAGGGTGTCCACCTCGTCGAGCACGGCTCGGGCTCCCGGATACAGGCCACCGAACGCTCCGAGCCCGTAGACGTACGTGTCCGCCATCTCGATGGGGTCGGCGTCGAGGTGATTGTCCGCAACGAGCTCGACGAAACGCATGGTGCGCACGTCGTTGGGGGTGAGGTCCCCAGCCTCGACAGCTCCCCACAGCCGCTTGTTGATCACCCGGAACGACTCGATCAGCTCGTCGCTGGCCGCAAAGCCGCACACTTCGCAGGTGTGTGCAAACGCGGTGGGCTCGGAGGTTTCCGAGTCGAAGAGGGTGTAGTCGAGATCGAACAGGAGTGTGGTGTAGCGCATGGTGATCCTTGTCAGAGTTTGGTGGTCAGGCGATCTTCCAGACCCGCCAGAGGGCTGACGGATCGGATAGGGGATCTCCGTGAACGAGGAAGAAGTCTGCTGGTCCCCCGACGGTAATCCTGCCTGCGGTGGGTTCGGAGAGCAGGTCTCCCCCTCGCCATGTTGCCGCGGCGAGCGCCTCCCACGGTTCGAGCCCTGCCTCGACGAGGGCTTCGACTTCCCAAGCGAGCTGGTTGGCTCGCAGCGACCCTCCGCCGAAGTCGGTGCCGGCAGCAATCTGGACGCCTGCATCGCGTGCGATGCGGACGCTCGCCATGCCCGACTCCCTCCTGGCTTCGATCTTTGCCCTGAACTCTGGCTTGGTGAAGCGCTCGACCGTGGTGGTGTCTCCGAACGACTTCCACGACGAGGTGACTGCGAGCGTCGCCACGAGGAACGTGCCCTTGGCCGCCATCGACGCTGCGATGCCTGCGTCCAGCTCAAAGCCATGTTCGATGCAGTCGACTCCCGAATCGGCACAGACCCTCGCTCCGGCGAGCTGGGTGGCGTGGGCGGTGACCTTGGCTCCGCGTGCATGCACGGCGTCAACGACACGAGCGACCTCATCGGCCGTCCACGGCGCCGTGTCGGGGTCTGGCCCGTCGAGGTAGAGCTTCACGAGGTCTGCACCATCGTCGAGTTGACGAAGGGCAGTCGCAAGGAGCCCATCTGCGTCGTCGACCTCAGCTGCAAGACCAGCGGGAAGGGTGCCAGCTTTCGACACCCACGTGCCGGCGGCACGGAGATAGGGGACCTCGCGACCCTTCGATTCCCATCGGTCGCGGACTGCCAGGGCGAGGGCACGGTTTGCTCCGTCGACATTCCGGACGGGCGATCCGACGTCGCGGAACCAGCGAACTCCGCTTGCCAATGCAAGGTCGGCGTTGTCGTCGGCGACCGCAAGGAGCTCGTCTGCGCCGTCGAAGCCGCGTTCGATCCAGTGGGATCCGCCCGGCATGGTGACGTGGCTGTGTGCGTCGACCATCGACGGCACGATCGTGGTGCCACCTGCATCGACGATGCGTGCTCCGCCATGTTCCGGCTCGTCGCCTACGGGTCCCATCCAGCTGATGGTGTCGTTCTCGACGAGCACGCTGATCCCAAGGTCGAGCGTGTCGGATCGTGCATCGGTGATGGCGGCATTGCGGTACAAGGTGCGCATTGGTGGGCTCCCGTGTCGGTCAATCCCACCCTACGACGGTGCCGTACGACTGGTGTCTGCACGATTGCCGGGAACAGATCGAGGTCTGCGCGCTTTGATATCGGTATGCGAGACATGACCGACGACGAAGCATTCGCGTTCCTCATGGACGGGACCCGGACGGGCAAGGTTGCGACCACCCGCGCAGACGGGTCGCCGCATGTGACCCCGATCTGGTTCGTGATCGACAATGGCGACATCGTGTTCAACACGTGGCACACCAGCGCCAAGGCGAAGCACATGCGCCGTGATGCACGAGTTGGCCTGGTGGTGGATCTCCAGGAACCGCCCTATGCCTACGTGTCCGTGCAGGGGAGGGCGACACTGTCGGATGACCTCGATGAGGTCCGCCGAGTTGCGACCCGGATCGGTGGCAGGTACATGGGTGAGGGCCGAGCCGAGGAGTTCGGTGCACGCAATGGCGTCGAGGGCGAGCTCGTCGTGCGGGTTGCGATCGATCGCATCACCGGCAAGGCAGACATCACGGACTGACGCGTCGCTGTTTGCGCTGCGCATCAACGGCGATCAGGCTTGTTACATGCCCAAGACCAGCGCAGGCATCCTCATGTATCGATGCACCGATGAACTCGAGGTGCTGATCGTGCATCCCGGAGGGCCGTTCTGGGTGAACAAGCACGAAGGCGCATGGTCGATCCCCAAGGGTGAGTTCGACCCGGGCAGCGAAGCACCACTCGATGCCGCCATTCGTGAGTTCTCCGAGGAGCTGGGACATCCGCTCCCCGGCAGCAACCGCATACCGCTCGGTGAAGTGACCCAGAAAGGTGGCAAGCGCATCGCTGCATGGGCGGTTGAAGGTGATATCGACACAGACGCTGTTGTCAGCAACACGTTCGAGATCCAGTGGCCGCCGGGATCGGGCAGGTTGCAGGAGTTTCCCGAGGTTGACCGCGCCGAGTGGGTTGCCATCGACGCTGCCCGCCGGCTGCTGAATCCAGCTCAGGTGGCATTTCTCGAACGTCTCGCCAAGGCGCTTGCCTAGGCGACATCGAAGTCTGGTACGTCACGCTCGAGGTGTCGGAGTGGCCCGTACGCCCACCCGCCGACTGCCGCGACCACCATCCACAGCCCAGCAAACGCAAAGAACGCTCGGTACGGAGCGCCATCGTTCGAGCCGAACAGGGTGCGGAGCGTGTCACCGAACGCGGAGCCTGATTCGCTGAGTGGGATGAATACGTGGTCCATGAGCGGGCCGATGAGCACGAAAGCGAGCGGCATCGCCAACAGCACGATCATCATCCGTGCAGAGAACACTCTGCCCTGAACGTCCGGCTCGACCTTCGCCTGCCACAGGGCCCGGTAGGTCGAGTTCTGAACGGCTCCGATCAGATTGGCAGCAAACAGCACTCCTGTTGCTGCGACGAGCGCCGATGACAGCCCGAACAGAAGGAGGGACACCCCGACCGCCGCCACACAACCAACGATGAGCAGCACCTTCCGACGAGTGGCTCCCTTCCATGCGGTCATGAGCACTGCGCCGGCGAGGAATCCCAGTGCCGACACCGAAGTGATGAAGCCGAGCGTCTGTTCGCTCGACACGGTGAGCACGTATCCGGTGAGGAGGAGGAACACGAAGCCGAGGGCCATATTTATGGCGAACTGGAGGCCGAGCAAGCCCCTCCATCCCGGCCGATGGTGGATGTAGAGGAAGCCGAATCCAGCGTCGCCGAGCACCGACTTCCCCTCGGCTGCGATGCCCACCTCCGACTCGGGTGGTGCGGGGAACCGGACGATGAGGAGTGAACCGATGGCGAACAGGAACGTTGCGATGTCGATGGCGATCAACGCGCTGACGCTGCCAATCGCGAGGATGCCTGCTGCGAGAATCGGCGGGAGCAGCCGCCCGGCAGCGTCGCTCATCTGGATGAGGCCATGAGCCCTGGAGTACTGCTCCTTGGGTACGAGCAGGGTGGCGGTGGCTTGATACGCAGGCCACTGCAGCGCCTCGAATGCCGAGCTGAC
>CAJQOW010000119.1 GCA_905480055.1 uncultured Acidimicrobiia bacterium | reverse complement strand
TGATCGGCCGAGAATGGTCGACGTGCATTTCCTCGCTGGTGTGAGGGCGGCGGGAGCGAGCGTGTACGCCAATGGACGGTGGGAGTTCGTGTACTGCCGCAATGAGACAGGCCACACCTGGGTAGTCGACGATGAAGAGTTCCTCAGCGGATCAGAGATCGCGTGGGATGGCTGGGATCCGACTCGGAGCATTCTCTCGGAGCTCGCATGAACGATCCCTGTGCCGCGATGGTGGCTCGGTGAAACTGCTTCGCAAGGTTCGACGCAGCTCGTTGCGGGTCGGTGTGTTCGGCTACGACCTGAAGTTCATCCGTCCGTTGCTGGGGGAGCTCGAACGTGGGCATCCCATTGAGATCCGCAGCGTGGAATCCGGGTCGCTGCACGCATTCCCTTCGGACGCTCTGGCAGATCTCATCGCCTGGTCCGATGTCGTTGTGGCGGAGTTCTTCGGTCCGTACGTTGCACGGCTCGCATCCATGGTTGGCAACGACGTGCCGCTCGTGGTTCGGTTGCATCGATTCGAGCTGCATCGCGGCTTTGCCGACGAAGTTGACCCTGGCGGGGTAGCGCGAGTGATCTGCGTCAACGGCTACTACGCCGCACAGCTGGCCCACCAATCACCGCTTGGCAGCGATCGCATCACCGTGATCCCCAATGCGATCGACACCGTGGGCTTCGATCGTCCGAAGAGCGGCCGAGCATCAAGAACCATTGGCTTCCTCGGAGCATCATCACAGCGCAAACGGCTCGACCTGGCGCTCGATGTCCTCGATGCAGTGCGCCAATCAGCGCCGGACATGTTGCTGTCGATCAAGAGCGAACGCCCGGAGAACCTCAAATGGGTCATGGATGATCCGGCTGAACGTGCCTATTTCGAGAGCCTCCAGCCGAGGATTGACGCCTCCCTTGCCGAAGGAGCGACTCAGTGGGACCCGCACGGGCCTGATGTTGCCGAGTGGTTCGAAGGAGTCGGGTTCGTGCTCTCGACGTCGGATGATGAGAGCTTTCACATGGCGCCAGCCGAAGGCATGGCGAGTGGCACGATCCCCGTCGTTCGGCGTTGGCCGGGTGCCGATACTGTCTACCGGGACCGATGGCTCTTCGACGATGTCGATGCAGCAGCACAGACCATCGTGGACTTCATGTCTGGTCTCCACGACATCGACGAGGCGCAGGTAGCTGCACGAGACCAGAGCAAGACCTTCGCTCTCGCGACGGTTGCCGATCAATGGTTTGCCGAACTCACTGCCGCGAGTGGCGGGATCTCCAGGAGCCGGAGCTGATGCGTATCGTGCTCGTCACGATGGGCGACCCATCGAAGAATCCACGATGTCGACTGCTCCTGTTGACCCTCGAGCGAGCCGGCCACGACGTCTCCGTTATCAGCCCGGCAGTTCCAGAAGCGATCACATTCGGCCATCACGTTCAGGCGACACCCACGAGAGCGGAACGGATTCGAGCGCGACTGGGAGGCAGCGATCCAAGGATTGCGGCTGTCGTGCGCATGGCGGACGACGCATCACCAGATGTGGTGTATCCACTGCGCGAGCGTGACCTCGTGGCGGCCGAAGCCATGTCGAAGGGCGACATCCTCTCGCGGCCCGGATGGCGTGAACCTCACCACCGCGACTTCGTGTGGGCAGGCGCATCGCGACAGGGACTGGCCGAGGTCCCTGCTGTGTCGCAGAGCTCATCGGGAGGCCGCTCGAACGGCGTGGTCAACATCGTTGCACGTTTCACGGCCACCACACCCGCGCGGTATCTGGCATCGGGATTCTCCCGAGCTGGGTTCGAGGTGGAACGGTGGGACGGGACAATCAATTGGGACGAGACCTCACCCCGCTCGCTGATGACCGTGTTCGTCGAGTCACCCTATCCAGCGCTCGAGGAGCAGGGAATGGCATCTGGCGACGCTCCTGTCCTGTTCTGGGCCCACCACGGGGAACACCATCAGCAAGCAAACCTTCGGCTCGCCGACCGGTACGGCGCCGACGCGGTGCTACTGGCGCACTCGTGGCACCTCGCGCACCAATACGGCATGCCTGTCTTCCCGCTGCCATTTGGGGTGCCAACGGAGCTCATTGGCGGTGAAACGCCATTTGCGTCGCGCCCATACGATGTTGCGATGGTCGCCGCCGGCCTGGACGCCACGGACGGTTGGTACGAGCGGCGTGGGAAGCGGGTGCGTGCACTCCTGGCGCAATCCGCTCTGGCCACGAGGTTCGCCTATGGACTGGAGCCATCCGCCATGCTCGACGTCTACGGAGACGCGAGGCTGGTCATCAACGACGGGGGCAGGCAGCACCAGCCGATCACCATGCGGATCTTCGAGGGCTTCGGAGCCGGTGCGGCAGTAGCCACTGAGCCGGCGCCAGGGCTCGAGTCGATGTTCACGCCTGGTGATGACTTCGCAGTGCTCAAAACAGATGGTGCCGAGGAGGTCCTCGATGTGCTCGCCAACCCCGACCTCGAGTCGATGGCCGATAGGGCCCATGCGAAGGCGATGGATCATCACACGTACGACGATCGTGCGCGCACCATCGCTGCGATCGCTGGGACTCTGGATCGCCGCCCGTCACCCACAGACGCCGCCGGTCGAGTTCGAATGTCCGCCGTGGCAGCCGCAGCGCGCGACGACGTTGAGGTGCAAACGGTTCTGGTCACCGGTTCGGCGGACGGCTTCGGATCCGATACCGTGCTCGGGCTCGAGGACCGTGATATTCGGTCCCACGACGGTCGCGCCAACGTCCGCGAGGGGTCGTATGACGCCGTGGTTGTGGGGGACGATGGCAAGGCAGAGGTTGTGACCGCCGCCAGGTATTACGTG
>CAJQOW010000118.1 GCA_905480055.1 uncultured Acidimicrobiia bacterium | reverse complement strand
CGCCCCACGGCAGGTTGGCCGGGTCGCGCTCTGCGAAGACCTTGAATGTGTCTCCGTCGGCAACGATGTCACCGTCGACAACTTCGACCGTGCCCGGGAAACGACCGTGTACCGAGTCGTACTTGAGCAGGTATGCGTTTGCGTTGACATCACCGAGATCGTTGATGGCAACGATATCGATGCTGCTCATGGCCTTGGCCATGCTCTCGAGTGTGGGAACTACCGTCTCGAGATCCGAGATATCGAATCCGACGACTGCCTTGCGCAGGTCTGCCGAGAGATTGCCTCCCTTGGCTGCACGGAAGAAGTTCCGTCCAATCCTGCCGAAACCGTTGATGGCTACCTTCATGCGACTCTCCTCGTCGTCATCTTGCGATCTTTGCGAGCATCACCCCGAGCTTGCCGGAATCATGCGATGGCCATTCCTCTGCATTGTCCACGAGGTCGCCTGTGATCAGGTCAGCGCCGTATGTTGCGGTGAGTTCTGGGTCGAACGAAATGCTGGTCAGTGGAGGTGAAACACCTATGTCGTGGTCATTCGCGACGATAGCACTGGGCGGGCGCACACCCGTCAGCCGTAGCAGCGCATCAACATGGTCAATTCCGTCCATACCGAGGGTTTCTCCGTCCTGTGTGATGAGGTTTGCGACGTACACCAACTGCGCGTTCGACAGGTTGATGGCCTCTGTGATTCCGGGTACCCGCATCGCTGCGATGGTGGAGGTCATCAGGCTCCCGGGGCCCAGGATGATCTGATCCGCGTCCTCGATTGCCTCCACCGCTCTGGGGGTCGCTGCGGCAGCAGCCGGCGTGACACGAATTGCATCAATGTGCCCGTGGTGGTGCTGGATGGTGACCTGGCCACGAAGGGTCTCGCCGTTGGATTCGGCCTCGAGGCGCAGGTGGTTCCTGCACGCTGGGATCACGGATCCCGACGCCCCCAGGAGGCGCTCGGTCCTGATGAGCGCCTGCTCGAACGACCCCTCGATGTCCGCCAACCCTGCGAGTATCAGGTTGCCGAGCGAGTGGCCAGCAACGTCGGAACTCTCGAATCGGTACTCGAAGAGTTGCCGCCAGATCGATTCCTCGGGTGTAAGGGCGATTAGGCACTTGCGAATGTCGCCGGGTGGGGGGATGTCGAGATGTGGGGCGAGACGACCACTCGATCCCCCATCATCGGCGACCGAAACGACTGCATCCACGCGACCTGCGTAGCTGAGAGCTGCCCGCAGCGCTTTGGACAACCCATGGCCACCGCCGATCGCAACCACGTGAGGGCCGTCGAACTCGATATCCAGCTCCTCGAGGAGCAACTGGGGCTCCGTGACGCGGTCCATCAGGTGGGCATGTCGCGATGGTGGACAGCTGCGATAACGCCCTCAGACTCGAGGTGCGCCCCAATTGCTTCGGCGAGCGCGACGCTGCGGTGTTGTCCTCCGGTGCATCCGACTCCGATCGTGAGGAATGACTTGCCCTCGTCCTCGTACTGTGGGATCAGAAAGTCGAGCATGTCCGTGACCTTCCCCAGGAAGACACCGGCCTCGTCATGCGAGAACACATAGTCCCGCACCGGGCCGTCAAGCCCGGTGAGCGGTCGAAGCTCCTCCACCCAGTATGGGTTCGGCAGGAAGCGGACATCGAACATGAGGTCGACCACTCGTGGCGACCCCTTCTTGAACCCGAACGAGGTGACGTCGACCCGCATGGTCGCGCGCGTGTCTGCGTCGGTGAATGCCTGTCTGAGCTTGTCGCGCAGATCGTGGACGGACAGTTCACTGGTATCCACGACCACATCCGCGCTTGCCCTCACTCCCTCGAAGCGAAGACGTTCGGTGCGGATCGAGTCCTCGAGCGAAGATTTGCCGATCGGGTGCGGACGGCGGGTCTCCTGGAATCGGCGGGCGAGCACACGATCGTCCGCATCGAGGAACAACACCGTGGTCGGCAAACCGTTGCGGTGAAGGTCGATGAGCGCCAAGTCGAGGTTCTCCCCGTCCATCCCAGCCCTCGTATCGGCTACAACAGCGATCCGGGAGCGAGCTCCGTCCACCACCTCGATCGAATCGACAAGGCTTGGCAGCATGCTGATTGGGAGATTGTCGACAACGAAGTAGCCGATGTCCTCGAGCACATTCGCTGCGTTCGATCGCCCTGCCCCTGAGAGCCCGGTGATGACGACCACGTGCGCTGGGGGTGTCATTGTCTGCATTCGGTTCATACCTCGTGGAGAGCCGTGTAGAGATCCGCTGCAACCTTATCGGGTACAACCTCGGCAAGATCGGCAGTATTCGCTTGTCGCATCTTCTTCACCGATCCGAACCGCTTGATCAGTGCCTTCTTGCGGCCGGGACCGATGCCGTTGACGTCATCGAGCACGGAGTCGACCATGGAACGATCACGCAGTTTGCGGTGATAGGTGATCGCAAATCGGTGTGCCTCATCCCGCACCCGCTGCAGCAGATAGAGCGACTCCTCCCCCCTCGGGATGACCACGGGGTTGGGATTCCCAGCGACGAACACCTCTTCCAGCTTCTTGGCGAGACCCACTGCAGGGATGTCGAGATCGAGATCATCGAGCACGAGCAGCGCACGACCGAGTTGGCCCTTGCCTCCATCGATGACGATGAGGCTCGGCGGATACGAGAACCGACCCCGTTCCTCCACGGGGAGCTTCTGTTCGGCGAGAAATGCGGTGAATCGCCTGCGCAGCATCTCCTCCATCGATGCAAAGTCGTCCTGGCCGTCGATCGTCTTGATCTTGAACCGCCGATATTGGGACTTCTTGGGAAGACCGTCCTCGAACACCACCATTGACCCAACGGTGTGCCTGCCTTGGATCGTTGAGATGTCGTAGCACTCGATTCGCAACGGCGGCTCGGGAAGCGCAAGGGTGCCCTGCAGGCTGCGCAGGGCCTTGGCCCTGGCGTTGTGATCGCTGTGCCGCTTGAGCCGATGCCGAGCGAACTCCTCTTCCGCATTGGCCCTCGCGGTCCCCATGATGCGTCGTTTGGCTCCACGCTGGGGCACTCGGAGCGACACAGACGAACCACGACGGTAGGCCAACCACTCGGTCCACACATCGGGGTCCTCCGGCAACTCTTGGACCAGCACCTCGTTGGGTGGGTCCTCCGATCCGTACAGTTGGCCAATCATCCTGCCCACGAACTCGGGAGTCGTGATG
>CAJQOW010000117.1 GCA_905480055.1 uncultured Acidimicrobiia bacterium | reverse complement strand
GTTGAGGACTACGTCAAGAAGGGCGGCGCAATCGAGGACACCGTTGGGCGGAAGTGCCTGTGCAACTCGCTCGTCGCCAATGTCGGCATGCCCCAGGTGAAGCGCAACGGGAAGCTCGAACCCATGCTGATCACGTCCGGCGACGACGCCGAACACGTGGCTCGGTTCGCACCCACTGGCTCGACCGAGTACTCAGCAGCCGATGTTGTGGAGTACCTGATGCGCGAGATTCACGCCTGACCTGGCGCTCCGTCAGGTAGCCACGTCTCGTGAACGAGATGCCACAAACAACCACCCGGGGCGTCTGGTTCAACGGATAGCACTGCTGTTGAAATCCGCTGCGTGGACCTACCGGCCCTGACCTGGTGTTCCTCATAGGTACCCACCGTCACGTGACCGTCGACGATCAGGCGTGGGACGACAACCGAGATTTCGACGGGACCCGAGTTCCTCGCCCGCTCGACGATGTGGACGATCTCGGCCCGTGAGCTCACGCGCCCACCCGGCGAAATGATCATGAAGTCATCCGCGAGGGCAGCATCGAAATCCGCCAGAGAGAGGCCATCGACGCCGCTGAACCATGCCTCGAAGAAGTCGTGCAGTCGCGTGACCTCTTCGTCGAACGAGGACGGCATGCCTATTCCATCTCGGTTGTTGAGATGTCCTGTGGCGATGCTGCCTCGCTGCGTTCGTGGGCGTGGACCCTCGGGTAGTCCTTGAAGCCTTCCTCGCGATGCGAGAGGTCGCAAAAAGGTTGATTGGAGCTCGATCCGCAGCGGCACAGCGCCGCCCTCGGAGCAGCGGTGAACACATCTCCGTGCCTGTCGCTGACTTCGATCTCTCCCCGCACCAGCAGTGGCCCGTTCGGCCATGGCACCACGGTGGTCGGAACCGCAGCCTGTTCACCGGGCTGACCGTCGAGCCGCTCATATGTCAGCGCACCGGACGGACATGCCGTCACGGCAGCGACAATGGTCTCGGTATCGGCAACGGTGAGATCGACCCACGGGCGACGCTCGGTGTCGAACGCGCCCTCCCCCGTCTTGAGGCAGATCCCAGTGTGAATGCAGAGCGTGGAATTCCAAAGCACCCGCAGCGCGTCGTTTTCGTAGGTACGTTCAGCCATGCGGCAGCGTACCAGTACCTGTATGTCGCAGATGGCGACAGTCCCCATGTAGGGAGGGCCGTCCGGGCGACATGGGGTTCGACCGAACAACCCTCCCCCTATGTCGTCGGCACGCGCGCACAGTGTTCTTGAATGCGGCGTGCAAAGTCGCGAAAACCACGCTTAGCGGCTAAGTCATCCAAACGGTGGTGTCTGCAGGCAAAAGGCCATCCTCGAGGTCGCCGCTCGCAAGCATGACCTCACCCTCGGGGAGCTCCATGGCTTCGGCAGACACATTGACGATGCACGACACTCCACTCCCCCGTCGGAACGCAAGCACACCCTCTGGTGCTTGCACCCACGCAATCTCCTCGTCATCGGTGAAGACCTCGCCGCGAAGCGCCACCGCAGCCCGGTACAGCTCCAGCGTCGAGCCATTTACGCCATCCTGGCTGTCGACGGCAAATTCTCCCCACCCGTCGGGTTGCGGCAGCCAAGGTTCCCGCGAACCGAAGCCCAGAGACGGCCCGTCGCTCGTCCAAGGGATCGGCACCCGACATCCGTCCCTTCCCTTCTCGGTGTTGCTCGACTGTCGCCACACCGGATCATCGAGCACGTGGGAAGGCAGGTCATGAACCTCGGGCAGACCCAGTTCTTCGCCCTGATACATATAGACGGAGCCTGGAAGGGCAAGCGCGAGAAGCGTGGAAGCCCTGGCACGCCGCAATCCGGCCTCGGCCTCGAGGAGGCCACGATCACCGTCCAGCAACCATGGTTTCGATTCAACGCCGATCGGTAGGGCGTAGCGTGTCGCATGACGCACCACGTCGTGGTTCGAGAGCACCCAGGTGGGCACGGAGTCGATTGAGGCCGAGCCTGCCAGGGAGTTGTCGATGGCACTTCTGATCTCGCCCGCATCCCATGAGGACTCGAGGAACTCGAAGTCGAAGACCTGGTGGAATTCGTCTGGCCTCAGATAGCGGGCCAGCCGTTCCCAGTTCGCCACCCACGCTTCGGCAACCATCACCGAGCCTTCGTACTCGTCCAGCACCGACCGCCATCCACGGATGATGTCGTGCACTTCGTCACGGTCCCAATGCGGGTGGTCAAGCCGCTCCGTCCGGTGGATGTCAACGTCCGACTCGTCCACCACATCAGGAAATTCGGGATCCTTCGCCAGGCCGTGGGCGACATCGACGCGGAATCCAGCCGCTCCGAGGTCCAGCCAGAACCGCAGGATGTCATGGAAGTCCTCGACAACGACGGGGTTGGACCAGTTGAGGTCGGGCTGCGTTGGATCGAACAGGTGGAGGTACCACTGGCCATCCGGCACGCGCGTCCACGTCGATCCACCGAACACGCTCTTCCAGTTGGTCGGTGGCTCATCACCGTTTGGCCCACGGCC
>CAJQOW010000116.1 GCA_905480055.1 uncultured Acidimicrobiia bacterium | reverse complement strand
CGACAGCGCCAGAAAGCGGCTTCGTCGTTCGATAGGCTCACCGCATGGATCTTCCTGTCATGCCCCCGATCAAACCGATGCTCGCCAAGCCATCGGCGAAACTCCCAGTCGGTGACGTCTCGTACGAGCCGAAATGGGACGGCTACCGCTGCATCGTCTTCAGGGACGGTGATGAAGTCGTGATGGGTTCACGCAACGAAAAGCCGCTCAACCGCTACTTCCCAGAGATGATTCAGCCGTTTCGCGACTCCCTCCCTGAGCGCTGCGTTGTCGACGGCGAGATCTTCGTGGCACTCGATGGAAGCCTCGACTTCGACGCCCTGGGTCAACGAATCCACCCAGCGGACTCCAGGGTCCAGATGCTTGCCGAATCGACTCCAGCCGACTTCGTCGCATTCGACATCCTTGCTCTCGACGATGAATCGCTGATCGATCGTCCCTTCGGCGAACGCAGGGCAGTGTTGGAGGGAATCGCCGACGACTTCCGGGCTCCGGTTCACCTCGCCCCCGCTACTGACGATCCGGATCAGGCGATGGTGTGGTTCGACGAGTTCGAGGGTGCCGGGCTCGACGGTCTCATCATCAAGCCGTTGGCAGATCCGTATCAATCCAACAAGCGCAGCCAGTTCAAGCTCAAACACGTCCGGAGCGCAGACTGCGTCGTTGCCGGCTACCGCATCCACAAGTCAGGAGATGGCGTTGGCTCGCTCATCCTTGGTCTGTATGCCCCCGACGGCAGGCTGCACCACGTTGGCGTCGCGGCAAGCTTCACGGCGAAGCGCAGGGCCGAGCTCGTCGATGAACTTGCCCCCATCGTGCTCGAGGACGCTGCAGGCCATCCTTGGGCCGAATGGATGGATGCCGAGGCGAACGCGGATGGCTCGATGCCCGGTGCCCCCAACCGATGGAGCAACGCTGGCGGGCGTGACCACTCCTGGATCCCTGTCAGGGTGGAACGCGTTGTCGAGGTTCGATACACATGGGCCACCGCCGGCCGTTTCAGGGGAACAACCAAGATGCTGCGCTGGCGGCCCGACCGCGAACCGGACTCGTGCCTCACAGACCAACTGTCCGAGCCCGAGGGCCTTGCCGACGACTCGCTGCTCCGCAGCATCGTGAGGTAGCCTCGCCAGCCATGAGCCTGTTGCTGACCATCCGACCTCTCGTGGGGACTGCCTACCCCCTTGCAGTCGAAGGCACGAACTTCCTAGCACCAGGAGACCTCGGCGACGGCGAGGTCGATGAGATCGACACCTCGTCGCTGTGGGCGCTGCCAGGGCTTGCCGACTCCCACGCACACCTCACCATGACCTCGCCGCGCGACATTGCAGGAATCACTGAGGAGGCAATGCTCGCAAACATCCCCCGGACGGCGTGGGCCCACGTTGACCGCGGGGTCCTGCTGATCATGGACAAGGGGGCAGGAAGCGACATAAGCCTCGTGTCGCTCGATCACGACGTCGACCTTCGGCCGGAAGCCGATGTTGCAGGAGCGATGATCCACCCGGCAGGCGGATACATGGATGGCTTCGGCGTCGAGGTCGAGCCAGACGACCTCGTGGAACACGTGCGTGACACGGCGTCGAAGAAGGGTGGTTGGGTCAAGATCGTCGGCGACTGGCCCCGCAGGGGCATCGGTCCGGTGAACAACTATCCGCTCGACCGTCTGACCGAAGCGGTGGACGTGGTGCATGATGCAGGTGCGAGGGTCGCGGTGCACACCATGGCACACTCGGCTTCCGACGCCGTCGCAGCGGGAGTCGACTCGATCGAACACGGCCCGTTTCTCACGCCGGACGACCTCACGACACTTGCAGCCGGGCAAGGTGCATGGGTTCCGACCGTCGTCAACATGCTCGACGTCATCGAGATGCTCGGCGCAGACTCCACCGGCGGGAAGCTCTTTGTCGAAGGTCTCGAACGGATGCGGGAGAACCTTCCGCTCGCCGAGGAGCTCGGCGTGACCGTGCTCGCAGGCACAGATATGGCGGTCCCCCACGGCGAGGTGTCGGCAGAGGCGATCCGCCTGCGTGAGTACGGATTGTCAGACCGAGCGGCCACCGACGCGGCGAGCATCAATGCATACGACTACACGGGCAGGACGGGCAGGCTTCTGCCGGGAACGAGCGCAGACGTGGTGTTCTTCGCCGACAATCCCTACGAGAACGTCGAGGTACTCGCCAACCCAGCGTTGATCATGCACCGCGGCAGGATCATCGAGCACACGTCATGACGAAGGCGTTCTATGTGCGTTCCGGGTCGACATTTGCTCCCACGGAGTACGTGACAGGTCCGTGGGATCCAGATCTGTCCCACGCCGGACCTCCGGCGGCGCTCCTCCTGAACGCCGTTGCCCACGAAGTTGAGGACATGGGCATCTCCCGAGCGACCTTCGAAATCCCGAGGGGCATCCCCAAGGTGCCGTGCACCATCGAGATCGAGGACGTGAGGCCCGGCGCGAAGATCCGCCTGCTGCGGGCCTCCCTGCGGTCTGAGACGGATGATGTGTTGATGTCGGCCCACATGTGGTGCATTCGCACCACCGACAAGGGCCTGCCCACAAGCGACCCATATCCCTTGGAATTGCCCTCGGTCGACGAATGTGAGCCGTTTGGCCTCGATTTTGGCGTTTCTCTGGGCTACATGGATGGCGTCGACATGAGGATGGCACGTGGCACCCCCTTCCTGGGTGGTCCCGCAGCGATCTGGATTCGCCAGACGATTCCCCTGATTGACGGCGAATCCGCTGATCCGTACGCCCTGTGTGGGATGTTCGGTGATTTGGGCAACGGTATTTCGGCCATTGAGCCGCTGAATCAGCTATTTGCGGTGAATACCGATCTCACGCTGTACATGGCCAGACGTCCCATTGGTGAGTGGGTTGCTTCGGAGTCCTTAACGATTTCTCACGGATTGGGGCTAGGCATGACGGACTCCTTGGTATACGATGCCACCGGATTCGTAGGCAAGGCCAATCAGTCGATCTTCTTCGACCGCCTCTGACTTTCGGGAACTCTCAACAGTCCTGTGACGTCTCATACGTGTCCACCCAATATGAAACCCCACCCGGTATCGCACCCATCCACGACGTAGGTGCGCACCGAACATACATGTGAAGGAATTCACAACATGACAGCACGACAGATGACACCAACAGAGGTCGGCGACAGCCTCACTACCTATCTCGCCGACATCGCCAACCATGAGCTCCTCACGGCTGACGATGAGGTCGATCTCGCGCAGGCCATTGAGGCCGGGCGTGAGGCCGAAGAGAAGCTCGAGGCTGGCGGCGTCAAGGGCGCTGAGAAGGTCAAGCTGCAGCGCCAAGCGCGCCATGGCAAGGATGCCAAGGATCGCTTCGCACAGGCCAACCTTCGCCTCGTGGTTTCCCAGGCAAAGCGCTACCGAAGCCAGTACGGCATCGAGTTCGTTGACCTCATCCAGGAGGGCAACCTCGGACTCATCCGTGCAGTCGAGAAGTTCGACTGGCGCAAGGGTTTCAAGTTCTCCACGTATGCAACGTGGTGGATCCGTCAGGCCATGCAGCGTGCGGTCGCAGAGAAGTCGCGAACGGTTCGCCTTCCGAACTCGCTCCACGACACACTGCTCACACTGAACGGCACACGCAACCGTCTCCTTTCGGAGCTCGGTCGTGAGCCGACCTCGGAGGAACTCTCCGACGAGTCAGGCCTTCGCCTCGACCAGGTCCTCGAAGCACAGCTCGTAGCGGACTCCGTGTCCCTCGAAGCACCTGTCGGTGAAGACGGTGCAGTGCTCGGCGACTTCGTCGCACACGACGACGAGGACGATCCGGTTCGGGAAACCGAGCGGGTTTCGACCATCGAGGCACTTCGTGAGGCAATCGACCGGCTCCCAGAGCGTGAGGCGTACATCCTCTCGAAGCGCGTTGGCTTCGACGACGGAATGCCCCGCACCCATGAGGAGATCGGCAAGCACCTCGAGCTCGGCCCAACCAGGGTTCGTTCCCTCGAGAAGCAGGCGCTCTCACGCCTGCGCCACCCAGCGTTCGGCCTCCGCCAGGAAGCCGACTTCTAGACCAGCTGGCAAGCGATCCGTATGGAGCCGCCCTTCGGGGCGGCTCCGTCGCGTTGCGGACCCAACGGTGCGCCGGTCCTCAGCAGTCGGGCTCAACGCAGCTCCGTCGATTCAGTCGTGTCGTCGCCACGAAGGGCGCCATTGGCGCAAGATCGGTTCGTCGGTCCTAGAATCTTGAGTGCCCACTCAAGAATCGAGTCTGTTCATGCCCTCGCCGAAGAAGGAACGACGCGTCGCGATCGTCGACGGTCTCCGTACCCCGTTCGCCAAATCTGGCACAGCATTCAAAGACATCTCCACCCTCGAACTCTCCAACAAGGTGGTCGCTGAACTCCTTGCAAGGAGCGGACTCGAGGGGTCCCAGGTCGACCGTGTCGTGTACGGCTCTGTTGTCCAGGATGTTGCGTCACCAAACATCGCTCGGGAGATTGTCCTCGCAGGACCCTTCCCTGAGACGGTCGACGCGTTCTCAGTGACACGTGCATGCGCAACGTCGACCCAGTCCGTGGTGACCGGGGCCCAGGGCATCATCGCCGGCGAGGCTGACGTGGTCATCGCAGGTGGTGCAGACTCGCTGTCGCGGCCACCCATCACCTACTCGGACGCCTTTGTGGACGCTCTGATGACGGCCAACGCAGCCAGGGATCTTCCCTCGAAGGCCAAGGCGTTCACCAGGGTGCGACCGAAGGACCTCGCTCCCGTTCCGCCCGCGATCGCGGAGCGATCCACTGGCGAGACCATGGGTGACAGTGCGGAGAAGATGGCCAAGGAGAATGGCATCAGCAGGGAGGATCAGGATGCCTTTGCCGTGGGGTCGCACGAAAAGGCGATCGAGGCGTGGGACGCTGGCATCTTCGACACGGAGGTGATGCCGTATCCGATACCTCCTCGGTACAAGGACACGGTCGAGCGCGACACCATCCCCAGGGCTGACTCGACACTGGAGAAGCTGGCGACCCTCAAGCCGGTCTTCGATCGCAAGTACGGCTCGGTCACAGCCGCAAACGCCTCTCCCCTCACCGACGGCGCATCGGCAATCGTCTTGATGTCGGAGGAAGCCGCAGCCGCACTGGGATATGAGCCCCTGGCCTTCATCAAGTCGTACGCATTTGCCGCACTCGACCCGAACTGGCAACTCCTGATGGGCCCGGCGTTTGCGACACCACTCGCCCTGGATCGTGCAGGCATGGTGCTCTCGGATATCGACGTTGTTGACATGCACGAGGCCTTTGCGGCACAGGTGCTTTCGAACGTCCAGGCTTTCGGTTCGAAGGAGTTTGCGCAGAAACGCCTTGGAAGAGACGACGCAATCGGCGAGATAGACGAGGCGAACTTCAACATCTACGGCGGTTCGATTTCGCTCGGCCATCCCTTCGGCGCTACAGGGGCACGTCAACTCACCACGATGGCGAACGAGCTCAACCGGAGGGGTGGAGGAACCGCCCTCGTAACGCAATGTGCAGCAGGTGGCCTCGGTGCCGCCGTAGTCCTGGAGAAATGACAATGGGTTACGACAACTTCCACTTCAACCTCGACGACAACGGAGTCGCCACGGTCCTGATGGATCGGGCCGATGAATCGATGAACACTCTCGGAGCTGCGTTCCTCACCGAACTCGACGCTGTGGTCGACAGGCTTGAGGACGACGACGTGCAGGCCGTGGTATTCGGGTCCGCCAAGCGGGATTTCCTTGCAGGCGCCGACATCAGAATGTTCGATGACTTCGCAACGCCAGACGACGCCGTTGCAGGCCTGAAGGAGATCCATCGCATATTCGCCCGCATCGAGAAGCTCCACGCAGACCGGAACAAGGCCGTGGTCATGGCGATTCACGGGGCATGCCTCGGCGGTGGCCTGGAGTTCGCCCTGGCAGGATCCATGCGCATCTGCTCAGCGAGCCCCAAGACCCAGCTCGGACAACCAGAGGTCCAGCTCGGGCTGATTCCGGCAGCTGGCGGAACCCAAAGGCTTCCGGCCGCGGTCGGGCTTGCAACGGGACTCGAGATGATCGTTGGCGGGCGCCCGGCCCGCCCGAAGAAGGCACGCAAGATCGGCTTGGTTCATGAAGTGGTGCCCCAAGAGGTGCTGCTCGACATCGCACAGCAGCGCGCGGCCGAATCAATCGACGCCGAGCCGCCCG
>CAJQOW010000115.1 GCA_905480055.1 uncultured Acidimicrobiia bacterium | reverse complement strand
AATCCGAAACGCCTTTTCCTTGTTCTGGAGCTGAGACTTCTCGTCCTGGCATGACACGACGATGCCCGTTGGCTTGTGGGTGATACGCACGGCGGAGTCGGTTGTGTTCACCGACTGCCCGCCCGGTCCCTGCGAGCGCATGGTCTCGACGATGAGGTCGTTGTCGTGAACCTCGACCTCGACATCTTCTGCTTCGGGAAGGACTGCAACCGTGCCCACCGATGTGTGAACCCTGCCCTGGGACTCCGTCTTGGGGACCCTTTGGACACGATGGGGACCGGCCTCGTACTTGAACCGCGAGTAGGCGCCCTTCCCGTTGATGGCGAACGTCGCCTCCTTGACGCCCCCGCCGTCACTGCCTGCGACGTTGATCGGTTCGAGTCCCCACCCTGAGCGCTCCGCGAATCGCTCGTACATGCGATACAGGTCGCCTGCCCACAGCGCTGCCTCGTCTCCGCCAGCCGCAGAGCGGACTTCCACGATGACGTCCTTGTCGTCGTCTGGGTCCTTGGGAACAAGAAGCACTCTGAGTTCCTGTTCGATGGACTCGAGCTCGTCCGTACGGCTCGCAATTGTCTCGTTGAGGTAGTCGACCATCTCCTGATCAGTTTCCCCGGAGCGCAGCTCGGTGGCCTCGTCCAACTCGGTCGATGCCGCCAGGTACTGGCGGTATGCCTCGACGACAGGCTTCAACTCCGAGTGTCGCGTCGTGACCTCTCGATATCGCTTCTGGTCACCAAGGATGGCCTGGTCTGCGAGCTGGGTGAGGGTCTCTTCGAAGGCTTCCTCGGTAGCTGCGAGGCGCTTGAGGAGCCCGTCATCCATCGGATTCTCCGAGATCGAACTCGGCGGACAGTGCGGCAGGTGCGACAGCGCCGCGAGCCTTGACCTCAGTAACAGCTTCGGGATCGAGGGCTGCGAGCAGCGAGGCGATTGCTACCTCGACCTGATCATCGGTCGGTTCCTTCGTGGTGATCGACTGGATCCAGATGCCTGGCTGGGATGCCCACGCGAGCCATTTCGAGCCTGCGGCGGCACGCAAGACCTCATACGACAATCCGGCGATCACGGGGATCAACAGGATGCGAGCGAGTACCTGCCAGATGAAGGGCAGCGGTGCGAGAAAGAGGAACACCACGAACGCCACCATGGCGACGATGATGATGAACGATGTGCCGCATCGGGGGTGGCGGGGGCTGTAGGCCTGAATCGACTCGATGTCGAGCGGGTCACCGTTTTCGTATGCGTGGATCGTCTTGTGTTCGGCGCCGTGATATTGGAACACTCGTTGGATGTCCTTGTTGCGGCCAACGAGCCAGATGTAGCCAACGATCAAGCCGATACGCAGGATGCCGTCTATGACCACGAACAGCAATGCGTTGCCGCCGACGCCTTCCTTTATCCAGTTTGCAGCAAACGCCGGCCCGATCACGAAGATGAGCAGCGCAGCAGCGATAGCGAAGACCATCGTGAGGATGATTTCTCGGCGCCCGATCTCCTCACCCTCCTCACCGGCCTTCTCCGCTGACCATGACAGTGCGCGGAATCCGAGCGAGAGGGATTCGATCAGGACGAAGATGCCCCGAATGAACGGAGTGGTGGCGAGCTTTCCCTTGCTTGACAGCGGCGGGAGCTCGTGGCGCTTTGCTTCGATGACTTCGTCTGGTCGGCGAACAGCGACAGCCCAGGCCTCGGGAGCGCGCATCATGACACCCTCGATGACTGCCTGGCCGCCGACAGAGGCGCCAGGAGAACGGCTCAACTACTTCTCCGCTGGTTCGGCCGTGTCGTCGGCCGTTGCATCAGCTTTCGCAGCAGCAGCGGGAGACTGGCCGTAGCGCCTGCGGAACCGCTCCACCCGACCGGTCGTGTCGACGAGGATCTGCTTGCCGGTATAGAACGGATGGCTCGCTGACGAGATCTCAACTTTTGCGAGTGGGTAGGTGTTCCCGTCCTCCCAATCGATCGTGTCAGACGTATCGATGGTCGACTTCGTCAGGAACTGGAAGTCAGATGACGTGTCCTGGAACACGACGGTCCTGTAGTTCGGGTGGGTATCGGGCTTCACGGGGTCTCCTGCTGTTCAGTATCCGGAACTGTAGTGCTGTTTCTACTGTCCGCTCTTGGCAACAGAGTCGAGGAACTCGGTGTTGGACTTTGTGCTCTTGAGCCTGTCGATGAGCAGCTCGAGAGCCGCTCCCGATTCGAGGGCAAGGAGCACCCTGCGCAACTTCCATACCTCTTGGAGTTCATGGCGCTCAAACAGCAGCTCTTCACGACGGGTACCTGACGACTCGATGTCGATCGCCGGATAGATCCGCTTGTCTGCGAGCTTGCGGTCGAGGCGCAACTCCATGTTGCCTGTGCCCTTGAACTCCTCGAAGATCACCTCGTCCATCCGGCTGCCGGTTTCGACCAGCGCCGTGCCGATGATGGTGAGGCTGCCGCCCTCCTCGATGTTCCTTGCCGCACCGAAGAACCGCTTCGGCGGGTAGAGCGCCGTTGAGTCGACACCACCGGACAGGATCCTGCCCGATGCGGGGGTGGCGAGGTTGTGGGCTCTGGCGAGCCTGGTGATCGAGTCGAGCAGAATGATGACATCGGTTCCGGATTCAACGAGTCGCTTCGCACGCTCGATCGCGAGCTCCGACACCTGTGTGTGCTCCTCGGCTGGCCGGTCAAAAGTTGAGTAGATCACCTCACCCTTTACGGACCGCTGCATGTCAGTGACTTCTTCGGGACGCTCGTCGACCAGGACCACCATCAGATGGCATTCCGGGTTGTTGGCGGCGACCGAGTTGGCGATGTCCTTGAGGACCGTCGTCTTGCCCGCCTTCGGCGGAGACACGATCAGACCACGTTGGCCCTTGCCGATCGGAGATATCAGATCGATGATTCGGGCCATCATCAGATCCGGATGACCGTCGACTTCAAGGCGAAGCCGTACGTCGGGAAACAGCGGTGTGAGTTTGGCGAATTTCGGTCGCTCCGCTGCCTGCTCAGGATCGACACCGTTCACCTTGACCGCACGAACGAGTGCTGGGAACTTCTCTTGGGCTCGAGCGGGGCGGATCGGGCCTTCGATGATGTCGCCTTTTCGCAAGCGGGCCTTGCGCACGATGTTGGCTGCTACGTAGACGTCCTTGTCCCCGGGGAGGTACCCGGTGACCCTCAGGAATCCATATCCCTCGGGAAGGATGTCGAGGATGCCCTGACGGACTTCAAGTTCGGATTCGTCGATTGGTTCGCGGTTCCGGTTGCGGTTCCGGTTCCGACGGTTCCGGTTGCGGTTCCGTCCCTGACGGTCCTCATTCGAGCCGTCCGCGTCGCGTGCTTGGCCGCCTTCTTGGGAATCCTTCGCGCCTTCTGTCGACGCTTCCGTCGCGACAGCTGCCGCGGTCTCGGGTGCGTCCTCGGGAAGCATGGACGGGTCGAATTTGTCGGCTTCGAGGATCGCAGCGATCAGCTTGGACTTCTGAAGTCCGTCGTGATCGACGTCGACCGCCGTCGCCATGTCGCGTAGCTGTGGAAGCTTGAGTTCCTGCAGCTTTGCCCTTTCGGTGCTCATCTCGGCTGTGCCCCTTTCGAGATGCAGAATTGGTTTGGCCTGACGGCCAGGGGATACGGCGCATCACACATGCAGTGCGGTTGGGCGCCTGGGATACCCACGCATCAGCCACAGGGGCCTTGCAGTGGGAATGCTGAGAGTATAGGGCCGTTTTGGGCCATAGCCGCCCTATTTCCGGCGATTCGAACGCGGGAGGGCAGCAGGGAGCGTCAGTCGAAGTCGAAGGTTTGGCTTGTTTCGAGACTGGGCGCTTGGGTGCCTTCATCGAGTTCGAGCTCTTCGATCTTGGTTCCTCGGGACGAGATCTTGTTCGCCGAGATCCGGATGTCCTTGATGTCCCTGTCTGCCTGGTCGAAGTGGGTTTCGAGCTTGCGGACGCGATCCATCAAGCGATCCACATCCTTGAGCATGACGGCGATCTCCACCTGGATGAGGCTCGCCTGCTCGCGCATGCGCACATCGCGCAGGACGGCACGCACGGTGGTGAGCGTTGCCATCATCGTGGTCGGTGACACGAGGTACACCTTCGACCTATGGCTGAGCTCCACAACCTCGGGATGGTGTGCATGGAGCTCGGCATAGACCGCTTCGGACGGGATGAACATCAAGGCGCTGTCTGAGGTCTCACCGGGAATGATGTACTTCTCGGCGATGTCCTTGATGTGCTTCTTGGTGTCGATCCCCAGTTGCTTCGCAAAGGCTGCACGCTGATTGGCATCATCGGCGTCGAGCATCGACATATACGCCGTCAGTGGGAATTTGGCATCGATGACGATGGGCCCAGGAGGATTGGGGAGCTTGATGACACAGTCCGCACGCCTGGCGTTCGAGAGCACCACCTGAAAGTCGTAGGCGCTCGGAGGAAGCGCATCGATCACGATGTCGTTGAGCTGCACCTCGCCGAAGGCACCACGGGCATGCTTGTCATCGAGTACATGCTGCAGCGTGACCACCTGCTCGGACAGGTCGGTGATGTTCTTCTGTGCCTTGTCAATCGTCTCGAGGCGTTGTGACAGCTCGCCGAGCGACTTCGCTGTTGCCTTCGCAGAATCGGTGAGGTTCTCCCCCATCGCTGACTCGACGGCGTAGAGCCGGTCGTTGAGGTCCTTGGTCAATCGCTGCTGGTTCTGATTCATCGTGTCGGTGAGCGCTTTCGAGCTCACGACCTGCTGTTGCGTGACAACGTCGATCTTCCCGACCAACGCCTGTTGAGCAGCCATGAGATCGGCGAGGCGATCCTCTACGACATCGGCCCCAGGGTCTGGTGCCCGTGATGAGCGAACGAGGGCAACCGCCAGCACCACCATGCCAACCACAGCAGCTATCAACAAGCCGACCAGCAGATACATCACGTCGCGAACCCTTTCCTGACTGCGCTGTGCTCAGCGTACGACGTGGGTGTGACAGTTATGGGATTTCGGATCACGCGGTGCGCCCGGCGGCGCCAACGGATGCACCCGTCCCTCGTACCGGGGATGTCGCACCCGGGATGTCGAGCTTGCGGGCTACTTCGCAGCTGGTGCCACAGGGACCGAGCGGAGGCCTGAGGTCGATGCACCTGCCGAGCCCGATTCGTGGTACTCGGCGTCCTGGTTCACCACCCACGGGTCGTGGCGCTGCTCACCAGCCATGATGTTGTCGGCGGTGAGCATCGCAGTCATGATCGCGTGGTCCTGGTTGTTGTACTTGTGCATCCCGTTGCGACCGATGAGGTGCAGCGTCGGATACGTGGAGGCGAGGTAGCCGCGGACCGTCTCAACGTTCCGCGCGTACTCGGCGTCGTACACCGGATAAGCCTTCCGCTGGCGGATGACGTAGCCATCCTCGATCTCATCTGGATCGGCAAGTCCAAGCGCTACCAGCTCTTCGGTCGCCAAGGCAATGAGATCGTCGTCAGAAGTTGCCCAGAAGTCCTCGTCATCGCTGCAGAAGTATTCGAGGCCGTAGCAGTTGGTCTCGGGGTCAGGAACCATGTCGGGCGACCACGACTTGAAATTCTGGATACGACCCACCTGCACGGAAGGGTCGTGGACGTAGATCCAGTTGTCCGAGAATCGATCAGCACCCCGCACGATCAGCGAAACAATGAGGAAGTCGCGGTACCGAAGCCTCGTTGCTGCCTCGGTCACCTCTTCGGGCACATCGGGAAGACCACGGATGAGACTGCGGATCGGCATCGAGGAAATCACATCGTCAGCCTCGATCACCTCGGTCTCACCGTCGGAGCCCTGGGCCTCAACGATCCATGTATTCCCGTTGGGTGTGAGCGAGACGACCTTGCGATCCATCGTGAGCTCGCCCCCCTGGGCATCGATGCGTCGCGCCGCTTCCTCCCACATCATCCCGGGTCCGAATCGCGGGTACCGGAACGACTCGATCAGCGTCTTGATCACGTCGCCATCCTTCGGGGTCTTCTTGAACCCGTTGACGATGGCTGATCCCAACGAAAGCCCCTTGATGCGTTGCGCAGCCCAGTCGGCAGAAATCTCGGTGCAGTCCATGCCCCATACCTTCTCGGTGTAGGTCTTGAAGAAGATTGAGTAGAGCCTGCTGCCGAACTGGTTGGTCACCCACTCTTCGAAGTTCGCAGGGTTCCTGTTCGGCAACACCTTGACCTTGGCAAAAGAAGCGCCACATCGCGCCGATTCGACAGGCCCGAGCGTCTTGAATGCCTCGAGCGGCTTGAGGGGATACGCAAAGAACTTCCCGTCGTAGTAGATGCGGGACGACCGTGGGCGGTCGAGCATCTCGTCGCCGAGCAGGAAGGTCCAGTAGTCCTCAACCTCCTTCGACTTGCTGAAGAAGCGGTGCCCACCGATGTCGAATCGGTAGCCTTTGTACTCGACGGTCTTCGAGATACCGCCCACGTACTTCGGATCGGCCTCGAGGACCGACACGCCAACTCCGTTCCGAGATAGGACCTCGCCCGCTGTGAGGCCGGCTGGGCCGGCGCCGATGATTGCCACGTCAGTTCTGTGCATGGACAGTTCTTCGGCCGATGAGTGGGGCAACCTAACCAACGATTCGTGAGTCATGGCAGGATCTCCGCACACGTGTACAGAACAAGAGCGTCCGGTAGGACAGCAGGGTTGCGCTCGTCAACGACAATGATCGGAACCGGTGATCTCCACACCACTCCGGGAAGGCCATCCGCCTCACGGAACAGAATCATGTGTGTCGGACTACCGGGCTGGGAACACGCCTCGCGAATCTGGGTTGCGGTGGGCTTGACCCAATCGCTGTAGTCAGCGATTCCTGTGTCAAAATCGACCGCCCAAGGAATGCCAACTGACCGCGCAATCTCCGATCGCACGGCAACATCGTTGGCCAGGTCCTTGGAGAACGCGACTCCGGCCGCGCCGTAGTTCGTCACGAACATCGGGCGATGGGTCAGGGTGACGGCCGCAATCGAGCCGTCCTCGGACAAGACCAGCGAATCCTCTGGCAGATCAAAGACCGGGCTGTCGAGCTCCTCCGTGAGCACTTGCCAATCCGTTCGCTGATCCCAGGTCCAGAGGCCGACCGCAACAACCCCCAACAGAGCGAACACGCCAGCCAGAGCGGCGGCCCGAGCCAACGTTCGATTGTGCATGAATCGGTATCCGACCGCGATGGCCGCAATGAGAGCCGCAAGAGCCAAGGTCGCACCGGGGTACGACGCTGTATACAGGACCCACGGCACTGAGTCGAGGCTCTCGGCAGTCACGAGGCGTGCCAGTGCGGCGGCAATCTGCGCAACCGTCATCCCGACAGCCATGACCACGAGAAGCACATCCAGCCGCCAACGGCACAGTCGTGCGAATTGATCCGGACGGAGTGGGATCAGGAATGGGATCGCAACTGCGACCTGCAAGCCGAACCAAACCAGTGGCACCTGGACGCCAGCAGCGACGGTGACACCGAGGACCGCCACAAATGCCAGTACCGCTTCGCGCGACCGCACCCTCAGTGCCGTCAGGCCGAAGTCAACCAATCCAACAAGGGCCGCCAAATGGACTGCCCAGAGGGCGCGCCATGGCTGGAGCTGGACGATCATCGGATTGATCCAGATCATCGCGAACACGAGGGAAATTGCCAGACCAACGCCACCAGTTATCGCTGCTGCGGCGCTGAAGGCGCGGATACGATCCGATGTCGAGCGCAGCCACGTTGCTCCGACAACGACGAACCCGAACACGGTGAGCACCCAGGTCTCCTGAATCCACTCCTTGGGCAAGACGATGTGCGCATGGTTCTCGATGACCCCCAGCCAACTCGCATCGAACACTTCTGTACCGGCAATCAACAGGGGATCTACCACGGCGAATGCGAGGGCAAAACCGCCCACGACGATCACGGCTGCAACGATTCGCCTCCACCGAATGCATGCCAGGACCAGGACGATGCCGACACCGGGCAGTGCAACGAGGGGATGGATCAGGCCAGCAGCCAGCAACAGCGGCACTGACACGACGAATCGTCCCGAAACCGCAGAGGCGACGGCACCAATCGCAAGGGCAGCCGATAGTGCCCTCGGTGCCGCAAAGGGTTCTGCCAGCGAGAACAGCGGGCCCCAATGTGCGGGGAAGGCTGGCGCAAAGACGGCGAGCAGCCACCAGTCTCGGCCGAAGAGCGAACGGCCCAATGTCGAAATTGCCACCACCCAGGCAAGGACACCTGCGACCGCTGCCACCATCGCCGCATTGGCGAAACCGAACGTGTCAATGAGAACCCGAGAGGCTCGCGCGTAGGCGGTTCGCGACATCTGGCGATCGTTCGAGACGATCAGGTCGACCTCTGAAAACCCTGGCGCGTCCGAGAATCTTGCGTAGTGGAAGTACAACCGGGCATCGTGAACGATGCCCAGATAGGGACGAAGAGTCACCCAGGAGGCAGCGATGGCGAGTAACTGCAAGACGCTGCCAGCTATTCCGAAGTCGTCGACAGCAGCAGCTTCGTCGTGCGAATCTTCATGTACAACCGAAAGGTCGAATGTCGTATCCATGGTGACCGCGCGAATCTCGGGACGAGGATGCAGCCTACGCGTGCTGCACCCGACCGCCGTGTAATACATGCTTCGGTCCGATGACGTCGTACCTGAATGTTGCCGCCCTCAGGTTTGTAGTGGCCCTGTTCAGCGGAGGCCTGCAGCGGCGGCCACGGCTTCGGTGGTGGCAGCAACAGTGTGCGGCAACGTGATGTCAGAGGTAGCGGTGTCGGGGTCCTTGAGACCGTGACCCGTCACCGTGCACACGACGGGGCCAACCGGCAGATCGGAAGCAAACTTCATGATGCCGGCGACGCCAGCAGCCGACGCCGGCTCACAGAACACACCGACCTTTCCAGCGAGGAAGGTGTAGGCAGCAAGGATCTCCTCATCGGTGACTGCTTCGATGCGACCGCCGGACTCATCTCGAGCGGCGATGGCCCCGTCCCACGATGCTGGGTTTCCGATGCGAATCGCGGTGGCGATGGTCTCGGGTTCATCGAACACCTCGCCGTAGACGATGGGGGCCGCTCCCGCTGCTTGGAATCCCCACATCTGTGGTGATGTTTCGGCCTCGACGTAGCCCTTCCAATAAGCGGTGATATTGCCTGCGTTTCCAACGGGGAGGGCATGCACGCCCGGGGCGCCGCCCAGATCATCGACCACTTCGAACGCCGCAGTCTTCTGTGCTTCGATGCGATGGGGGTTGACCGAGTTCACGAGCGACACGTCGTGTGCGTCTGCGAGGTTGCGAACGATGTCGAGCGCATCGTCGAAGTTTCCATCGATCGGCACGATGGTCGCGCCGTGGATCATGGCTTGTGCCAGCTTGCCAGCGGCGATCTTCCCAGCTGGCAATACGACGATGCATGCGATGCCAGCGCGGGCCGCATAGGCGGCTGCGGAGGCAGAGGTGTTTCCGGTCGATGCGCAGGCGACAGCGGTGGCCCCCTCCTCGACCGCTTTTGATACGGCAAGCGTCATGCCTCTGTCCTTGAATGAGCCGGTCGGATTCATTCCTTCAAATTTCAGGAAGACGTCCCTATCCACGAGCTCCGACAGCGCTGGCGCAGGGATCAGCGGTGTTCCGCCCTCTCGGAGCGTGACGACGGGTGTGTCAGACGTAACCGGCAGGCGGTCACGATGCTCCTCGATGACGCCACGCCATCTCACGATGTGTCGCCGAGTACACGGATGACGGATCCAATCTCGATCACCTCGTCGATCGACTCGATCACGGCCAGGGCAGAGCGCTGGCTGGACTCCTCGGCTCGGTGGGTGACGACGATGAGCGCTGCTTCGTCATCGACTCCCTCCTGCCAGACGGAACGAATAGAAACTCCCGCATCGCCGAACGCTGCTGCAATCTTGGCGAGGACACCGGGCTGATCGTCTACTTGGAGGCGGACGTACCAACGCGTGAGCACTTCCGAGAATGGCACGAGATCGCCAGCTGAGAACCTGATCCTCGGGGCGACCTGGGCGCCGGCCAGCGTCTCGCGAGCAGCATCGATGACATCACCGAGAACCGCTGTTGCGGTGGGCTCTCCCCCGGCGCCCGGCCCGGCAAACAGCAACGAGTCAATCGAAGGACCTTCGATGAACACGGCATTTGTGGCTCCCCGAATAGCGGCAAGGGGATGGTCCGCTGGGATCATCGTCAGGTGCACCCTCACGCTGACCCCCGTACCGATCCGTTCCGCGACGCCGACCAGCTTGACGACGTATCCGAACTCTGCGGCGAGGGCGATATCCGTTTTGGTGATGGCTTCGATGCCCTCGGTGAACACGTCGTTCGGCCCCACCCAGGACCCGAACGCAAGAGATGCCAGGATGGCCGCCTTCGAAGCGGCGTCCGCACCGCTCACATCTGCAGTGGGATCCGGCTCCGCAAACCCGAGCGCCTGGGCATCGGCGAGCGCAGCGTCGTAGGACTGCCCGTACTCGGTCATCTGGGTGAGGATGTAGTTCGTCGTGCCGTTCACGATCCCGAGAATGCGATCAACTGGCTCCCCGGCCAGCGTCTCGGACAAGGGCCGGATGATCGGAATGCCACCACCAACAGCGGCCTCGAACAGCAACGGCACGCCACGGCGTTCGGCGGCAGCGATCAATTCAGGACCCCTCGCGGCGATCAGCTCCTTGTTGGCGGTGATGACGGGCTTTCCCGCCTCGAGCGCAGCGAGGATGAGATCCCCTGCCGGCTCGAGGCCGCCCATGACCTCTACGACGAGATCAACGGTGTCGTCCGCTACAACCTCGTTCGGATCGGTCGTGAGGAGTCCCTCCGTCACATCGAAGTCGCGTTGCCGGTCGAGGTCGCGCACGGAGATCTTGCGCACGTCGAACGCAAGGCCGGTCTTTGCCGCAATCGCCTCGCGATCGCCGACCAGTCTCCGCACCAGTGTGCCGCCGACAGTGCCTGCTCCGAGGAGCCCGATTCCGATGGTTTGTTCCATGATCGGCGACGATAGCCACGGACCGTCCCGAGCAGTCACCGACTGACTCGAAACATCTCGTGAACGGTGCCATCACGTCCCTTCAGTCACCCCGGAAAACTGCCGAGAACATCGGTATGCCAGTGGTCATCGGTCGGAGGCGTGCTTTGTTCATCGCGTCGGGTGTCGCAACCCCGCTGTGGACGGCAAGCGCTCCGTCGCTGGCAGCAGCACAGCACTCACGTCGCCCACTCTGGCGCTCATGAAAGGAGCGGACATGCACCTCGTACATAGCCCAGTTCGGCGTAACCTCAGCGCATGAGGCTCCGCCGCATTCCCGCTCTCGTGGCCGCACTGATCACGGTGCTCGCCACGTTCGCAGCCCCGCCTGCCCTTGGCGCAGAGGATGATGCTGCAACAAGCGACGACACCGCACACGTCCACTCCGAAGAAGGCCTGTCCGAAGAAGGTCTGTCCGAAGAAGAGATGACTCATCCGGACGACGATGCCTGGTGGTACATGGACGAGTACAACATCGGCTTCGACCCAACCGACCCCGAACTCGTCTTCCGCGAGATCGTGTTTCCGGTTATTGGTGAGGTTGGGTTCTCCCCGGGATTCGGCAACTGTCGAGAAGCATGTTCTCGCCCGCACAACGGCATCGACATCATGACGTACGGTTGGAAGGGTCTCCCGGTCGTGGCCGCAACTGACGGTGTTGTCACCTACGTCGGTACCGACGGCAGGCTTTCCGGCTGCAGCGTCAGGATCATGGATGCTGACGGCTGGACCTCCCACTACATGCACCTCAACAACGACCGCCCCGGCACGGACAAGGAAGAGGACCTCTGCTTTGCACCCGGCATCGAGGTTGGTGCGCGGGTCACCGCCGGAACGCTGATTGGCTGGGTCGGAGACTCCGGCAATGCCGAAACCACACCGCCCCACCTGCACTTCGAGATTCGCAACCCTGATGGCATCCCCATCGACGCTTGGGTCTCGCTCGACCCCGCCCCGAGGATCGAGTATTCGCTGATCGACAGGCAAGACATCTATGACCTCGGCGATGCCTTGTATGCAGGTGACGCCGACACCGTGTATCTGATTGAGGACTCTGGTCTTGCCGGGGCGATCACAACCGCAGCGTCGTCGTTCGGCTCGCCCATCATCCCCATCGACCCGCTGGATGCACAGCCAGCGCTCAAGAA
>CAJQOW010000114.1 GCA_905480055.1 uncultured Acidimicrobiia bacterium | reverse complement strand
AGGCTGGCTGTACGCCCTGGTCGTCCCAGGGATGAGCCTGTGGCAGGGTATGAAGGCATGGGTCGCCTCCACCGGTGTGGGGTCGACCGTTCCGGCCTTGGATCTGGTCACCCGCTTCGGCATGTACCGGTCGTGGGGCTTCTCCATCCACGCGTCGATGCGTGGGATCTTCCTGAGCGGAGCGTTCGACTGGATCGTGAAGTTCTCTTTGCCCGTCATTGCCGTGCTCCTGTTGTTCATCCTTGGCGTCCAGGATCTGGGCTTCCTCGCGTTGATCGCTGTGATTGCAGCGGTGATCCTCGGCGTCGTGCTATTTGTGCTCATTGGTGCGGTCCGGTCAGAGGCATTCACGGTGCGCTTGGCAGGCATTCTCGAGTCGATGGCTGCATGGGTATTCGAGCGGCTGAAGCGGGATCCAATCCCCGATCTCGCCCAGCAGATCGTGTTGTTCCGCGACGACGCCGTGGAGATTGCGGCGCGTCGGGGCGGCCTTGCGTTTCTCGCCTCAGCACTCGGGAAACTCTGGCAGTTCGTGATGCTCCTCTTCTCGCTCCGAGCGGTGGGCATCGACGACGAGGTCCTCAGCACATTCGAGATCTTCGTTGTCTGGGCGATCGTGCTGCTCATCACCATGATTCCCATCACGCCTGGCGGGATAGGCATTGCTGAGCTGTTCTACATCGGCCTGATGGCAGCGATCGCCGGAGAGCAGTGGGCCGATCTCATCGCGGCGGGCGTGATGCTCTATCGCGTGTTCCAGTGGGCGCTTCCGATTGCTGTTGGGTGGGTCGTCGCCATCCGGTGGCGTCGGAAGGTGCAACGAGGCGATCTCCCCGACCCGTTCGCTTCAGGGCCAGCAAGTGAGACCGCCGCGTCGTGAGCTTCTCCGAGAGCGCGTCGAGCTGAGCTCGGTTCGCATGACGCCAGGGCCTTGGGCCATGGCGTGCCGACATCCGGTATCCGATCTAGCCTGCTCTTCGTGAGCGACCGTGCCTCCCGCCGTCCGAACCTGGTGTTCATCATGAGTGATGATCATGCTGCCCATGCCATCTCGGCGTATGGCAGCACGGTGGTCGAGACACCGAACATCGACCGGCTGGCGGATGGCGGAGTCCGGTTCGATGCGGCGTTCTGCACGAACTCCATCTGTACGCCGAGCCGCGCATCGATCCTCACCGGGACCTATCCCCACGTGAACGGTGTCACCACGCTCGACACGCCGTTGGACAACGAGCAGTGGACGTTTCCCCAAGCCCTCCAAGAAGCCGGCTACGTCACGGGCCTGATTGGAAAGTGGCACCTGGGTCACGGCCCGCAACATGACCCGGTGGGTTTCGACCACTGGCGGATCCTTCCCGGTCAGGGCCACTACGACAATCCCGTGATGCTCGAGCCCGATGGTGTCGTGGTCGAGCGTGGCGGCTACGTGACCGATCTCATCACCGACGACTCCATCGACTTCATCGACGAACACCAGGATGAGCCATTTGCTCTGTTCTGCCACCACAAGGCAGTTCACCGAACCTGGGTGCCGGCGCCTCGCCACTTCTCCCTGTTCGAGGACGAGGACATCCCCGAACCGGAGACGTTCCGCGATGATCTCGAGGGCCATGCCGAGGCCATCAAGCGGGTGAAGATGTCGATGATGGACCTCAATCCGATCGTTGACCTCAAATCCCCCGTCCCTCATGGCCTTTCCCACGATGAGGAGATGGAATGGCGCTACGAGCGCTACATGAAGGACTACTTGCGGGTCGTGATAGGCCTGGACGAGGGCATCGGTCGGATGCTCGACCGGCTCGACGAACTGGGTCTCACCGAGGACACCATCGTCGTGTACACCTCGGATCAGGGCTTCTTTCTCGGCGACCATGGATGGTTCGACAAGCGCCTCATGTACGAGGAGTCGCTGACCATGCCACTGCTCATCAGATACCCGGCGATGGTCAGTGACACCGAGGCCAGTGACGCAATCGTGCTCAACGTCGACTTTGCCCCGACCCTGCTCGATCTCGCTGGCGTACCCATCCCCGACCATGTCCAGGGCCGCTCGTTCGCGACCCTCCTGGCGGGAGAGCTTCCGGATGACTGGCAGACCTCGATGTACTACCGCTACTGGATGCATCGGGACGCGGCTCACAACACCCCCGCCCACTACGGCGTCCGTACCCAGACCCACAAACTCATCTGCTACTACAACGATCCGTTGGGCCAGCCGGGCGCCCAGGGCCCCACCGACCCGATCGAGTGGGAGTTGTTCGACCTCGAGACCGACCCCTTCGAGCAAAACAACGTCATCGCCGACCCGGCCTACTCCGGGGTCCGAGCTGAGCTCGTCAGTGAGTTGGCCCGCCTCCAACGCAACCTCGGCGACGACCCGTATCCAGGCGCACACGACGCCATTCGAGCGTTGCCGCACACGGGCTAGCAGCATGAAGAGGCGGGGCCACAGCCCCGCCGCTCTGTGTCCTGTTGCTCGTCGTCTGGAGTCTGGCTAGCCCTTCACCGAGCCTGCAGTGATACCGCGGACGGAGAAGCACCGCTGTCGCCGTCTACGATCGGCGGCAACAACGGAAGCGACCAAACACGTACTTCACAACCGCCATCGCTGTAGCCGCTGGAACCTGCCTTGCCTTCGGAGTTCTCTATGTCTTCATCGGTGTTCGGCGACCCGAGCAGCGACGGCGCAGTCTGCTCTTCGCCACCTTTGCCATTGCCTACGCAGGTGCGAGCCTGACGGCCAGAGCTTCGTTCCTCAGCGATACGGCGTATGACAGGCGGCTGCGCTGGGGCTAGCCCTTCACGGATCCGGCAGTGATGCCTCTGACGAAGAATCGCTGGAGGGCGAAGAACACCACAAGGGGGACCACGGTGATGATGAACGCACCAGCGGTCAGCAGCTCTTCCCTGAGCCCGAATTCGCCGGTGAGGGAAGCCACCACCACGGTTGCGGGGAGGGCTTCGCGGTTGCCACCGATCATGGTCAAGGCGATCAGATAATCGTTCCAGGTCCAAAGGAACTGGAAGATGGTGAACGCAGCGAGAACGGGGATGGACAGCGGAATCACGATCTTGCGGAAGATCGTGAAATGGTCGGCTCCGTCAATTCGAGCGGACTCGAACAGGTCAGAGGGCAATCCCGAGATGTAGTTATGCAACAAGAAGATCGCAAACGGTAAGGCAAACCCGGTATGGGTGAGCCAAACGGCTGGAATCGTTCCTGCGAGATCGAGATCCGGGAAGACGGTGATCGTCTTGTCCAGCAATGGCAACGTCAGGTGGGCACCACCGGCGTACATCTGGAGTAGTGGAATCAGGGCAACTTGCGAGGGGACCGCAAGCAGAGCGACAACTGCGATGAACAGCAGGTTGCGTCCCTTGAAGTCAATCCACGCGAATGCATACGCCGCGAAGGCGGCAATGGCAATCGGGATGATCGTTGCGACGACCGCGATCGCCATCGAGTTGAGAAGACCGTTCCCGACCCCGCCTGTTGCACTTGACCCGAGGATATCTCGGTAGTTGTCCAGGGACAGTCCGCCGTAGCCGTTGGCTTCATCCTGCCAGAACGTCCACCAGCCACTGCCGAGCTGTGCGTCCCTCGTTCGGAATGAATTGATGAACAGTCCGAGGGTCGGGATGGTCCAGACAACCACGAAGACCCAGAGGGTCCACGTTGGGATGGTCTTCAGGAATCCGGCGATTCGGCCCGTCAGCGGTTTCGTTTCGCTGATCGAGTATGCGGGTTCTGTGCGCTTCCGTGTCGTCGTCATCGCACGTTCTCCCTCTGCTGCTGCATTCTTCGTATGTTGAGGTACATCACCGGAACGACGGCGAGGAAGAGCAAGAATGCAAGAGCGGAACCAAGGCCGAAGTCAAGTTCGGTGAAGGCTCTCTGCCACATCTCATTCGCCAACACCTGCGTGTCGAAGTTGCCATTGGTCATGACCTTGGGGATATCGAACACCTTCAGAACGGTGACGATCAAGGTCGTCGTCACTACGCCGATGGTGGGGGCGATCGAAGGAACCGTGATGCGCCAGAAGATCTGTGACTCCGACGCACCGTCGATGCCCGCAGCCTCGGTGAGGTCTGCGGGTACACCCTTGATCGCAGCGGAGAAGATCACCATGGCAAACCCGGTCTGGATCCAGATGAACACAACCATCATCCAGAAGTTGTTGAAGGGTGACTCAGCCAGGAAGAGGATCGGATCTGCGACGACCTCGCCGGTCTCGGTGACAATCACTCCACCAAGGCCCTGTGGCCCGAGGAATCGCCAGATCAGCCAGACCAGCGGCAGAGCAGCGATCAGTGATCCTGCAACGACCGACGTTTGTCTGGCCTCTCTCGCTTTCCATGCGATGTAGAGCAAGCCGGCGACAATAAGACCGAGAACGATCGAGATGATGGCGACAGCCGTTGTCGATTGGCTCCAGTAGCCGATCTGCACCCAGAGTGCATTGATCACGCCGGTCTGGTCCTTGCTCGGGGGTCGGGCGATGTACATGAATCGCCAGATGATGCCCGCACCAACGAACGAGATCGCCATCGGCATGAAGATGAACGACTTGGCGATGTTCTCGCCCTTGCTGCGATCGGACATGACGGCAATCGCAAGGCCTGCGCCGGTCGAGAAAATGGTGACAGCGAAGATCCACCAAAGGTTGTTCGAGATGGTTCCGCGCATGACAGCGAAGAGCGCGAATCCCACAAGGATGACGCCGAGGGAGAGGGCAGACAGTGATCCACCGTTGAGCGAGAAACCTTCACCGGTTCTCTGTCCGCCGTATCGGCCCACGAATATCCCGATGGCCAAGATGATTACGCCCACCCAGAAGAGCTGGCTTGTGAACATGTTTGCCCAGTTGCTCAGGTCGAGCACGTTCGGGTCAGAGAAGATCTCGCCGTAGTTCGTCAGCCCGGTGAAGGACAGGCTTCGTGGAGGCCCCGTCTGGAGGGACAGGAAACCTGTGCGAATGAGCGGGATCACCAATGTCATCGCCACGAACCCAAGGGCTGGGGCCAAGAAGATGTATTTGCGCGAGCCAAGGGCAATGTTCCGGCGAGCAAGAGCATCGGGATTCGGGTACGTGCCGATCCAGGCACCGAAGAGTGCGCCGCCGATGGTCGCTGCGGCAATGGACCATGCTTGAGCGCCACCGCCAAGATCAGGAATCAGAAAGACGCCGAGAATCCAGCCGAGCGATCCCCACAGTAAGGCAACGCGAAGGATCGGGGACTTTCGGCCCCGCAACGTCCAGATACCGATGCCAATCGCCAGCATGATGGCTAGTCCGATCGCCAGGCTGACGATGTCGGGGTCTGGTCGGTAGAGCGTCTTGAGCGTTGCGCCCACGAGTGCTCCGAGCGCCGCACCGGACAACGCACCGATGCCGAGATGGAGGCGAGGGTCAGACGTGAGTGAGAGCGCGTACCCGGCAGCTCCACCGATGACGACAGCGATGATGGTGGTGATGACGGGCTGATTGATGAGGCGGTTTCCCCACAGCAGTCCAAAGAATGCGAGTGCTGCGCCGCCTCCCATGAGGGTGCTGAAGATGGACCACCGGCGGGGAGCGAGGTCAAAGAGCTTGTTCGCTCCGACGAAGACGATTGCGCTGATGCTGATGGCGGCAATCACGCCAACGATCGTTACGAGTAGCCGGTCCATCCCGTCCTTTCGTCCCTCAGCGCCCCAACATAGCAGGAGGGCCCGGAGCAAATCTGCTCCGGGCCCTCTGTTTCTGCGTTTGTCGTTTGCTAGCTGCTAGGCCATGAAGCCTGGATGGCAGCGAATGCATCGGCAACGGTCTTGTCACCGTTGATGGCACTCGTTCCCTCAGTCCAGAACGTACCCGCACCGACCGCTGCTGGCATCAGGTCTGATGCGTCGAAGCGTGCCGGGTCAGCGCTCTGCAGAATCTCAACGAAGTTCTGCTCGAGCTCGTTGTAGACGCTGAGGTCCTGTTGGAGGTTTGCAGACAGATAGCCGGAGTTCGCTCCGCCACCCTCAACCTCTGCGTTGACGCGCGCTGCCTGCGCAGCCTGACGATTGGTCGAGTACTCGGCCGACGTCATGTACTCCATCACAGCCCACACCTCAGGAGCATCACGGAACGCCGACACGTAAGTGCCAGCCGTGAGCACTGGGCGCCCTTCGTTTGAAGGGAAGTAGGCAACGCTCAGGTCGCCATCAGGAGTGATCGTCGTGCCCTCTGGGAAGAAGGAAGCGAAGAACGATGCCTGACGGTGCATGGCGCAGTCGCCATTGACGAGCGGCTCACCATTGGCGCCGAACGCCGTCGTAACGATCGAGCCACCTGAGGCGAAGACCGCACCAGGGGTGTTCCATACGTCGAGGATCGTCTGGGCAATCGCCTGGACGCGCTCATCGTCGAAGGTGATCTCGTTGGAAACCCACTGGTCGTAGAAGTCTGCACCCTCAGTGCGCAGGGTGATGTCTTCCATCCAGTCGGTAAACGTCCAACCAGTCGCAGGTCCAGACTCGACACCGACGCACCAAGGGGTGACGCCGTCAGCGATCATCTGCGTTGAGAGAGCCCACAAGGCGTCCAGGGACTCTGGAACCTCGTAGCCACCAGCAGCGAAGATCTCGTTGTTCATCCACAAGAGCGACTTGAGGTCAGTCTTGCTCGGGAGGCCCCACACCTGGTCAGCTGCGGTTACGGTCTCGAGGGTTCCTGCCGGCCACTGTGGGCGGGAGAAGTCAACGATCTCCTGGGGGATCGGGAGAATGAACTCCTGAAGACCGAAGTCGATGACCTTGCCTGGCTGTGGGAAGACCCCGATGTCAGGTGGGTTGCCACCAGCTGCCTGTGCGTTGATCTGGTCGGAGAAGTCACGAGCACCGGTGAAGGTGATGGTCATCCCGTTTGCCTCTGCGAACACGTTGAGTGCGTCCTGCTGGGCGCCAGCCTCGTTATCCGTGCTCTCTGAACCGAAAAGCGTAACTGTGGTACCAGCGAGATCGACCGCCGCTGCAGTTGTCTCCGTTGATTCACCTGTGGTCGTGGTCTCGTCGCCTGAGTCCCCGCCCTCGTCGTCCGAACACGCTGCAACAATCAGCGCGAAGGCGAAGAGGAGGATGACGACATT
>CAJQOW010000113.1 GCA_905480055.1 uncultured Acidimicrobiia bacterium | reverse complement strand
CATGGAACCTTTCGGGCGCCAAAGAGAATCAACCGGATCCTCGGGTCGCCGCTGTCGTTCACCGAGAACATGCGGCGCCGCGGTCTCACGGCATCATCGGAGGTGCTCGAGTTCGGAACAACGACGCCCTCGAGCAGCAATGCCGAGGCCTTGGCGATTTCTTCGGACAGCACTGCAATCGTCCTCGAACGTCTGCGCTTTGCCGACGACATACCCATGGCCATTGAGCGAGCCGTGATCTCCCCGATCCTTTCTTCCGTACTGCACCGCGATGTCAGCACAGGATCGCTCCACGCGATCTTTGAGGAACTCGGCCATTCCCCGATGCGTGTCCATGCAACGGTGAGTGCCAGACGCGCAGCCAAACGGGAGCGCGACCTCCTGAACCAAACCTCGACAGGCGTCGTGCTTGTTGAGCGACGGGTGATCTCGGATCAGGATGGCGTCCCGCTCGAACATACCGAAACGCTCTACGCGGCCGACCGCTATGAATTCGATGCCGTGATGTATCGCAACGACACGGAGGCAGCGCCGTGACAACCAGCCCGGATCGTTCGCCATGAGTGCCTACCTCGGGCTCGACCTCGGAGGGACCAACATCAAGGCTGCTGCCGTTCGCATGGTCGACGATGAGCACGAAATCCTTCAGACTGCGACGGTTCCTTCACAGGCTGCCGATGGTCCCAACGCAGTCGCCGAGGTCATGATCGAAGTCGGTCGGAGCATGATTGACGATGTCGGACCCGTCAGTGGCGTCGGGATCGGCGTACCCGGCCTCTTCGACTTCAACTCAGGGGAGATCGTCTTCTTCACGAATCTCCCAGGTGAGTGGGAGGGCTTCCCGCTCAGGGCGACAATCGCATCAGGTCTCGATGTCCCTGCAACGCTCATCAACGATGCGCGGGCATTCACCCTCGCCGAGGCGACAGTCGGTGCCGGTGCGGGGTGTCGCACCGTGGCGTGCATCACGCTCGGTACAGGGGTGGGAGGAGGCCTGTTCATCAATGGCGAGCTTCACTTCGGAGCGTTCGGCATCGGTGGCGAGCTCGGGCACCAGACACTCGAACCAGGGGGACCCGTGTGCGGGTGCGGAAATCCTGGCTGCATGGAGGCGCTCACGCGGCCTCCCTCCGTTGCGGAACGTGCCGGAAAGCGATCGTTCGAGGAAGTGATCGAAGCAGCGGCACGTCGTGAACCTCGCGCGGAACGGGCGCTTGATGACGCCGTCGAATACCTGGGCATCGGGTTGGCAAACGTCGTCACCATGATCGGGCCCGAACGGATCGTCATCGGTGGTGGCGGCGCATCTGCGGGCGAGGCGATCATCGGCCCCATACGAGAGAGCGTTCGCTCGAGGGTGACACTCGTACCGCCTGAACAGATCGAGGTCGTAGCAGCAATCCTTGGTTCGACGGCCGGAGCTGTCGGGGCGGCGATTGCAGCCATTGACTCGCCAACGAAGGACACCCGCTTCCTTGCTGGGGAGATTCCGTCAGCGACGAAGCGCAGACAGGACAGCTTCAAACTGACCGAATAGCCCTCACCAGGGACGCCGCACGCCCGCCGATCGCATCGAGGTCGCTCCCAGCGGTGAGCCAGCCGCCCACGCCCACCGCAACCGCACCCGCTTGGAGATACGCAGCAGCGTTGGAGTCGTCGATGCCTCCCGTCGGAACGAACGAGATGTCGGCCAGTGGGCCTCGCAGGGCCTTCAGGTAGTCGGGGCCGCCGAGCGCCGCAGGAAACAGCTTCACCGCCGAGGCGCCAAGGCCCCATGCCGCCACGGCTTCGGACGGTGTGAGAGCGCCAGGCATCACCGGAACTCCGCGTGCGGTGATCGATCTCACCACGTCAGCATCGGTGTGGGGCATCACGATGAACTCTGCGCCTGCCTTGTTTGCCTCCACGGCGTCGGCGATGGAACGAATGGTCCCGGCGCCAACCGTGAGCGGCCCTGCTGCGAGGCGGTCGATCGATGCGAGTGCATCGTCACTGTCAAGGGTCACCTCGAGGACGTTCACCCCCGCGGTCTCGAGAACGTCGGCGACATCGATGAGCTTGGCGGTCGGAACCCGCCTTGCGATGGCAATGACCTTGCCGTTCGCCACGGCTTCGGGAATCTCGAGCCGAATCACCCGCCGACCTCCGTAACGCTCCATCCACCGTCAACGGCAAGAACCTGCCCGGTCACGCTGTCAGCTTCAGTGGACAGCAGGTAGGCCGCTGCAGCTGCGACAGGTTCAGGAGCGAGGAACCCACCCGACAGCGGTTGCTTCCGCTCCGTGTAGGCCATGACGGTGGGGTCGTCCTGTGCTCGCACGGACATGGGTGTGACAACCACCGATGGGGCAATCGCGTTGATCCTGATGTTGCTCGCTGCATATGCGGCTGAGGCCGTACGGACCAGAGCCAGCTGTGCGCCCTTGGAAACGGCATAAGCGTGCGTTCCGAAGAGCTCGGGCGAAGGATGGTCCGCAAGGACACTCGAGACGATCGCCACCGATCCCCCAGCCGGTTGCCCGAGCATCCGACGAATGGCTTCGCGTGTTGCGAGGAACGTCGTGGTGAGGTTCAACTCGAGGGTTGCATCCCAACCCTGGAGCGAGATGGAGTCGAGCTTGCCGTCGCCGAACTTGCGGCCACTCCCTCCGGCGACCGCCAAGAGTCCGTCGAGCCTCCCGAACTGGTCCACGCATGCGTCGAACGCGGCCACAGCCTGGTCCTCGTCCCGGAGGTCCGCGGTCGCCCAGCTGTGCTGATAGCCATGGGCGACGAGCCGACCGTGCAACTCCTCGCAGTGTGCCTGCGTGTAGGAGATCGTGAACACCGCCGCTCCTTCTCTGCACAGGCGCTCGGCTGAAGCTGCAGCGATGCCCGTGGCGCCGGTGATGGCGACGATGCGTCCTTCGAGTCTGTCTGACATGCTCGGTGTCTACCATCGAGACGCTGGGAATGCCCAATCGGTGCCGCAACCAGGATGTCGCAATGGATGTGATCGGAACGAACGTCGATCAGCTTGGCGAGTGCCCCGTGTGGGACTCGCGACTCGACTTGCTCTACACGGTCGACATCGATGGGCGATCGATTCATCGAACGGACCCGACGACGGGAGCCCTCGAGACCCGCAACGTCGCCGGACGGCCAGGTTCGATCGCCTTGACTGCCGATGTGGACATCCTGCTGGTGGCGATCGAGGAGCAACTCGGCTGGCTCGACTGGCGTACCGGCGTGCTCACGCCATGGCGTCGGCTTGCGACGGGAGGACCGCACAACAGGCTGAACGACGGTGCTTGTGACCGCATCGGCCGATTCTGGGTGGGTTCCATGCACGAGGACGCATCGGAGTCGACCGGCCGCGTGCACCGCATCGAGGGCTCCGGCGAGTCGATCGAGATCACGTCAGGCGCAGGTGTTCCGAACGGCAAGGCATTCTCACCTGACGGTGCAACGATGTACTACGCAGACTCCCTTGCCGAAACGGTTTGGGCCTACGACTACGACTCATCAACTGGTGAACGATCCGGAGAACGGGTGCTCACCGACTTCACAGGACTCCCAGGAACAGCGGACGGTGCGACTGTCGATGCGGACGGGTGCTACTGGATAGCGTGCGTGTTGGTTCGGCGATCGCTCGCCTCACACCGCAGGGTGATGTCGATCGCCTGGTGGACGTCCCGGTGGACAAGCCCACGAAGCCGGCCTTTGGCGGCGCCAACCTCGACACGCTCTTCGTCACGTCGATCGGAGGCGGCGGGTCCCACGAGCGATACGACGACCCTGGTCTCAACGGGCGACTGCTCGCGATCGACGTCGGCGTGCGGGGCGTCCCTGAACCGCTCTTCTCCGGCCTCCCCGGC
>CAJQOW010000112.1 GCA_905480055.1 uncultured Acidimicrobiia bacterium | reverse complement strand
GCATCGCCAATGCTCATCTATCGAGCCTGATGACCAAGCTGGAGGCCCGCAACGCGTCAAGCTGGCGATCTGGGCGTACGAGACCGGGCGGGTGTGAACCCGGCGGGCGGGCGGTTCAGCCCGTTGCGGTGAGGAGCAGCGCTTCGAGGTGGCTCGCCTGGTCGTCGACACTGGCCGAGAAGTCAGGCCCGATCATCTCCCACGCGCCACCGCCGGGATCAGACATGCGCATAGTGACCTTCGTCGTGCCGTCGTCCGGTTCGAGGAGCAAGGTCCACGCCCAGTCCTCGATGTCGCCGAGGGCGTAGCGCAGGGTGAGGTAGGAGAAGGGCCGCCAGTCGGACACGTGCTCGAGGATGACGTCCGACCCGTGCATGCAATGGTTGATCGTCCCCACGCCGCGCCGGCCTTCGGTTTGCGTGACCACCTCGCTGACGAGCTTCTGCCACTCGGGGCGCTTCACGGGATCGGTCAGGTGATCCCACACGATCTCCGGGGCGGCAGGGGTGTCGAACGACACCTCGTACACCGCATCGGATGCGTTCACGAAGTCGCGGTTGCGCTCCTGCTCGAAGGTCCAGCGAATGCTGAGGTCCTGGACGAATACGTCGACCTCGCCGATGCCGTCGAGGTCCTCGGTGTGCGGTACGAAGCCAAGGATCGAAGGGCTCATCTCCATGGCATCGAGCGTTGCCTTCGTGTACACCGCATAGGCATGCTTTCCCACGATGTCGGTCGCGGTCCCTTTCGCGAGCCGGTGGACAAGGATCACATCCGGGCCTGTGAGCTCCTCGGACCGAGCGATGTGGCGCACGACGTATTCGCCGTCGTGGATGAAGAATTTGAGGTCGAGGTCTGGGATACGGATACAGGCATCGCAGGGACACGACGTTGCGTGGACGATGTCCCGCAGCCGCTTCTGGAACGCAAAGTATGCGGATTCGACGGTGTCCATCAGCATCGATGTGTTCACGGTTTCGGTGTTGACGTATGCAAACGCGGCATCGCCCTCGAGCTTGGAGAGCGTGAAGACCGGCTCGACGGAGCCGACGATGGTCTCGAGCAGGTCGGCGATGACATCCTGGGCGTGCATCAGCTCTGTGCTGCCCATGTATTCGGTGTAGCCGCTGATGTCGGCGAGCATCAAGCAGCCGTGTTCGGGGGTTCCGAGGTCAAGTGTCATGGCGCTGGACGGTAGCAGTCGGGTGCTGGGCTGGCGGGGTCGTGCGAGAGCGCCCTAGGTTGGTCACACCGAGGCCGCTGCATCCCACTCGAGGATCCAGGTGGCGTAGCAGTCCGGCCAATCGCATTCAGGGTCTTCATCTGTGTACCGAGTATCGGCGTCGACGAGCCATCCCTCGAGTGTTTCCAGAGTGGGCTCCGACGTGGTGAGCGGCGGCACGGCGTAGTAGATGTGCTCTGCGTACCAATTGGCCCAGGTGTCGCTTGGACCGGGGTGGACGGCGTGGTGGGCCTTGGCAGCTCCTACGAGGAGGTGGCGAAGATCGCGGTGGGCGTCGGTTTCAGTCATCTTGGGAACCTACCGGTCGCGCGACTCCAAGACACCGGATAACAGATCTCCCAGCCCCGAGGCCAACGGTTAGGGTCGTGCGGTGGCATTTCTCAGCGGCATTCGACGATGGTGGCAGTCGGTCCTCGACATTGGGTCGTTCCCCGGCGAGTCCGACGTCCGGCGTGGCAGGCGGCGCATCCTCGTTGGGTACCTCGTCATCGGAACCGGCACCCGGCTCGTGGCTTCTGCAGCGGAGTTCAGCGAGGGCTCTGTCGAGGGATGGGTCGATCTCATCGCAGCAGTCTTCAGTCTTGTCTTGCTGGGTCTGTTGTGGCTGAGGCCCAGCTGGTACCTCGGTGTCGCCAACCTTGCACTGCTGGGAGTGCTGGTTGAGACGCTCACGGCGACAGTGTTGACCGGCGGGATTGTTCCGTCTTCGCTCATCATCCTGTTCGGGATGCTCACCGTCGTTGGTGCCTTGATCCTGCTCACGGTCAGGGCTGCGGTGTGGTGGTTCGCCGCCTACGTGGCGACACTGGCACTGGGAGTCGTCCTGCCGGAGTACATCGATCCGGTGGAGGTTGGCAACTGGTCAACGGCTGACATCGCCTTCACGATCGTTGGCGTCACGTTCTTCATCTTCCTCGGTATGGCGTACTTCGTCCGGCAGCGCGATCGGTTCCAGCAGGAGTCTGATGACCTGCTGCACAACATCCTCCCGGTTGAGATTGCTACGAGGCTCAAGGCCAATCCGGGGATGATCGCTGACGACTATCAGGAGACCTCTGTGTTGTTTGCCGATGTTGTCGACTTCACGCCGATGTCTGCCGACATGTCGCCACCCGAGCTCGTCGGACTCCTGAACGACCTCTTCAGCGCCTTTGACGGATTCGTGGACGAGTTGGGACTCGAGAAGATCAAAACGGTTGGCGACGAATACATGGTTGCGGCAGGCGTACCGGAGCCGAGACCCGATCACGCCCATGCCATTGCAGAGTTGGCGCTCTTGATCCGCGACTACCTGACCGATCGGGAGTTCGACGGTCACACCATCACGATGCGCATCGGCATCAACTCGGGGCCCGTGGTTGCAGGAATCGTGGGGACACACAAATTCGCCTACGACCTGTGGGGTGACGTCGTGAACACGGCGAGTCGCATGGAATCCAGTGGCATGCCAGGGGCGATCCAGATAACGCCAGCAACGTATGCGCTTGTCGACGACGCCTTCGTGTGCGAGCCACGCGGTGCCGTGTCCGTGAAGGGGAAGGGCGAGATGA
>CAJQOW010000111.1 GCA_905480055.1 uncultured Acidimicrobiia bacterium | reverse complement strand
GATGTCGGGTTCGGCAAGACCGAAGTGGCGATCCGAGCCATGTTCAAAGCAGTGCAGGACGGAAAGCAAGCGGTGATGCTCGTTCCCACAACCCTGCTCGCACAACAGCACTTTGCCAACTTCCAGGACCGCTTCGCCCCCTACCCGGTGCGTGTGGAGATGCTCTCACGGTTTCTCACGCCGAAACAGCAGCGCGAGGTGATCAAGGGTCTCGAGGCCGGCGACGTCGACATCGTCGTGGGTACCCATCGGCTGCTGTCAGACGACCTGGCGTATCGCAACCTCGGTCTGGTCGTGATCGATGAGGAGCAACGTTTCGGTGTCTCGGCCAAGGATGCCCTGCGCGAGCTTCGTGCCACTGTGGACGTCCTCACGCTGACAGCGACACCCATTCCGAGGACGCTCGAGATGGCCCTCACCGGCATCAGGGATGTGTCGAACATTCGGACGGCACCGCAGGACCGCCATCCGATTCTCACGTATGTCGGGCCATACGACGAACGGGCGGCGGGGGCGGCGATTCGGCGCGAGATGTTGCGCGAGGGACAGGTCTATGTCGTCCACAACCGGGTGCAATCGATCGACCATGCTGTGGCAAGGCTGAAGGAGCTCGTGCCAGATGCCCGATTCGCCATTGCACACGGCCAGATGAGCGAAGGACAGCTCGAGCAGGTGATGTTCGACTTCTGGAATGCCGAATTCGATGTGCTCGTAGCCACGACGATCATCGAGTCCGGCCTCGACGTGCCCCAGGTGAACACCCTGATCGTTGAGCGGGCCGACCGCCTCGGCCTTGCGCAGCTCTACCAGCTGCGCGGCAGGGTTGGACGATCAAACCAACGTGCGTATGCCTACCTCTTTCACCCCAGCGAGGAGCGGCTGAGCGAGACTGCCTACCGGAGGCTCGAAGCGATTGGTGAGTTCTCCAATCTCGGGAGTGGCTTCGAACTTGCGATGCGGGACCTCGAGATTCGTGGCGCCGGTTCCATTCTGTCCGAGACCCAGTCGGGCCACATCGCGGCCGTCGGCTTTGATCTGTACACCGAACTCGTCGCCGATGCGGTCAAGGAACTCAAGGGAGAGGTCGCCGAGGAGCCCGCAGATCAGAACATTCGGATCGACTTGATCCTCGATGCCCACCTCCCTGAGACGTATGTGGCGAGCGGTGAGGCGCGGTTGGAGGCCTATCGAAGGCTCGCCGCGACGTCGACCAACGAGGAGATCGACGATGTTGTAGCCGAGTGGGAGGATCGTTATGGCGAGCTCCCGGAGCGAGCCGAGGAGCTCATCAACCTTGCACGGTTGCGAGTCGAGGCGCTCAGGCTCGGCATCCAGGAGATCCTCCAGAATCGCAGGGAGATCAAGATCGCACCCGTGACGTTGCGGGCATCACAAGAGGTTCGGCTCGAACGGCTGGAGCGAGGTGCGATGCTGCGAGGCGCAACGCTATATCTGCCGACACCCGACGGGTCGGCGGCCACGGCCATATCCTGTTCCTCCGTACAATGTGGCCGGTCGAAGACGAATCGGGATCACCATGAAGCATCGCTATGTCGTGTACGGGCTCATCGCAGCCGTCGCTCTCGTGGTGTCCGCATGCTCGAACAGCGACGTTGCGGCAACCGTCAACGAAACACCGATCACCAACGAGGACGTGGGCGAGCTTCGAACCGCCCCGGTTGGAGAGACCGTCAACGGCGAGCAGTTCCGCGGTGACCTCACCACGTTGATCGTTGCCCAGGCCATGGTTGACGCCGCCGAGGAGGACTACGGAATCACTGGCCTCGATACCGACGAGGGCAGGGCGGCCTACCTCGCACAGGCACCCCAGAGTGAACTCGACATCGTTGCGTCGATCGGCACCAACGCCGAACTTGGCGAGGGTGCGACGGATGTTGTGACGAGCCAATTGGCGGTGCGTGCGGCCGTGGCAGAGGAACTCGCGAACGACCCCGAAATCCTCCTCCGGGTGTGGCAGGAACAGCAGAATCTGCTCATCTCGGTGTGCGTGAGGCACATTGTCGTGCCTGACCAGGCAGAAGCACAGGCGGCGTACGACCGTGTCGCCGCGGGTGAGGCATTCAGCGATGTCGCGGATGAGGTCTCACGGGATGAGATCTCGCCGGGGGGTCAGCTGGGTTGCCCCGCACACCCGGCCGACTATGTCGAGCCGTTCGCAACGGTCGCGGCAACGACCGAGGTCGGAGTCGTGACCGAGCCGTTCGAAACCGAGTTTGGCTGGCACATCCTGATCGTCGATGAGCGCACGTTCCCTGCGTCGTATGAAGAGTTTGTTGCCGACGCCTCCCGCTGGGTCCCAGAGGCGGTCGTCCAAGGTGCGTGGTCGAACTGGAGAGACGAGGCGCTCAGCCGCGCCGAGATCTCCGTTCGTTCGCAGATCGGTCGTTGGTTCGCTCGCGGCGACGGGATCCTGCCTCCGCCAGACTCTCCCTGATGTCGATCACCGTTGTGGGATTGGGGCCGTCTCACCTCGACTTGCTCGACCCCACAATTCGCGGCATCCTCGAGTCTCCCGACGTGATGTTGATCGTGCGTACCGAGCGCCACCCTGCCTCGGAGGAGATTGCCGCCCGCCGAAGCGTCCTGTTCTGTGACGACCTCTATCGGGATGCATCCGACTTCGACTCCGTGTATCGCGCCATCGTCGATCGAGTGATCGCCGAAGCCTCGAAGGGAGAGGTCGTCTACGCAGTGCCGGGAAGTCCGAGCGTCGGAGAACGAGCCGTCCCGGTGATCGTCGACGAAGCTCGGTCAGCAGGCATCGGCGTTCGTGTCGTCCCAGCGCCGTCGTTCCTTGACCTGGCATACGTTGAGGCTGGCATCGATCCCATTGCCGATGGCGTCCAGATCCTCGACGCCCGCGACCTCCCCGATCCGTTGCCATTCCATGTACCGACGATCATCACGCAGGTGGACTCGCTGTTGCGCGCCACAGACACGTCGGTGACGCTCTCCAAGACGCTTCCCGACGACACGAGCCTTGTGTTGCTCGATCGGTTGGGGGACCCGAATCAGGTGTCCAGGAGCATCACGCTGTCCGAGCTCGCCACCTATGAGGGCGGCGCACGAACGTCGGTGGTCGTTCCGGCGGTTGGAGCCGGCCTGTATGGCCTGATTGCAACCAACCGGATCCTGCGGTCCGCTTGTCCCTGGGACATGAAGCAAACCCACCACAGTCTGCTGACCCACCTGGTCGAGGAGGCCTACGAAACGGCCGATGCCATCGGCCACCTGCCGATGGATGCGCCTGGTGGGGAACCGGACTTCGGTGCCTACGCAGAGGTCGAGGATGAGCTTGGCGACTTGCTGCTGCAGGTCGTCTTCCACGCAACGCTCGCTGCCGAGGCTGGCGCGTTCGACATCGACGAGGTTGCCGAACTCAACCGGCGAAAGCTGATTCGCAGGCACCCGCACGTGTTTGCGGACGTCGAGGTTGGCGGCGCCGATGACGTCCTCGCCAATTGGGAGGAGATCAAGCAGGAAGAGAAGCAGCGGGCGTCGATGATGGACGACATTCCCGGTGGCATGCCTGCAGTCGCAAAGGCGATGAAGGTGCAGAAGCGGGCGGCGTCCGTTGGGTTCGACTGGGCCACGGCTGAACCCGTCTTCGATGTGCTTCGATCCGAGATCGCCGAACTGGAAGCCGCCCACGGCGACGATGAAGCGACCCGTGATGAACTCGGGGACATCCTGTTCGCTGCGATCAACCTCGCCCGCCATCTCAGCGTTGATCCCGAGGTTGCACTGCGCGGCAGTGTTGATAGGTTCCAGACGCGTTTCCGACATGTCGAGCGAGCCCTGAGCTCAGGTGAAACCTCGATGCGAACCGCCACGATCGAGCAACTCAATGCCGCATGGGAGGACGCCAAGCGAGCAACCAGCTGATCACCACCGACAAAGCTTCAAGCAACCAAGTTCAACGTCTACCCTCGGAGCCATCATGGGCACACACACCACCATCACATCCATCCACGCACGCGAGATCCTCGATTCACGGGGGAACCCCACGGTTGAGGCCGAGATCTACGTCGATGGCGGGGGCTTTGGTAAAGCCATCGTCCCGTCCGGTGCTTCGACCGGAGCGCTCGAAGCTGTTGAGCTCAGGGACGGCGGCGACCGCTACGGCGGCAAGGGCGTGCTGAACGCTGTTGCCAACGTCAACGACACCATCGCACCGGCGCTCGTTGGCATTGACGCTACGCGCCAGGAAATGATTGATCAGGTCATGCTGGACCTCGACGGCACCCCCAACAAGGGCAAGCTTGGTGCCAATGCAATCCTGGCTGTGTCACTTGCCGCCTCACGTGCAGCCTCTGCGCAGCTCGGCATCCCGACCTACCGATATCTCGGTGGTACGAGTGCTCGCGTGCTTCCGACACCGTGTTTCAACGTGGTGAACGGCGGAGCCCACGCAGCCAACTCGATCGACACCCAAGAGTTCATGCTGGTGCCGGGCGGAGCACCGACGTTCAGCGAGGCCGTTCGTGCCGGCGCTGAGGTGTACCAGTCGCTCAAGAAGGTTCTTGGGGGCCGAGGTCTGCCGACCAATGTTGGCGATGAAGGCGGGTTTGCCCCCGATCTCGATGGTGACCGAGACGTCCTCGATGTGCTCAGCGAGGCCATCACGGGTGCCGGATACACCGTCGGTGATGACATCTCCTTCGCGCTCGACGTTGCAGCCACGGAGCTCTACGTGGACGGCGGCTACAAGCTGTCCGGTGCAACGCTTTCGTCCGAGGAGATGGTCGACCATCTCGCCGGACTCGTTGCCGACTATCCGATCGTCTCGATCGAGGATGGCCTCGACGAGAGCGACTGGGACGGATGGAAGATCATGACGGACAAGCTCGGCGAGAAGGTGCAGATCGTTGGCGACGACCTTCTCGTGACCAATGTCGATCTCCTCCAGAAGTCAATCGACCTCGGCGTGGCGAATGCTGTGCTGATCAAGGTCAACCAGATCGGCTCGCTGTCCGAGACGTTGCACACGATGGAGCTCGCCGATCGCTCGTCGTACGGCACCATGGTGTCGCATCGTTCTGGCGAGACTGAAGACTCCTTCATTGCCCATCTGGCAGTTGCGACGAACGCGGGTCAAATCAAGACCGGCGCTCCGGCGCGAGGCGAACGCACTGCCAAGTACAACCAGCTGATGAGGATCGAAGAGCGACTCGGAACCGAGGCGCGGTTTGCAGGATGGGACGCCTTCAGGAAGTTCCGATGACCGACACGCTC
>CAJQOW010000110.1 GCA_905480055.1 uncultured Acidimicrobiia bacterium | reverse complement strand
CAAGGGCTAAAGCGTGACGTCCGAAAAGCTCTCACGCACAACAGCTACACCGACATCGACATGGTCAACGCGCATCCGTGCATCCTCTCTCAGCTCTTCGTGAGACACAACCTCGAGTGTCCGCGCCTCGACGAGTACATCGCGAACCGCGAGGAACATCTCGAGAGTGTCATGCGAATAATCGACGACACCGTCACGGCCCTGTTGGAAGACACGCCAAAAAACAGGGTGATAAAACGCGAGCACGCGCGTAAATCGTCGAGCCTCCGCCGAGACCAAGCGAAGACGCAATTTCTTCGGGTGATGTACGGGGGTAAGCCGGACACCCTTTGTATCGAGACCCGCGATAAACAGAGTTTCTTCATCGACTGGACGCCTCCCGACTTTCTTCGCCTGTTTCACAAGGAGTTTCATAATGAGAACGCTGTACTGTTCAATCACGCTGGCCCTCGGTGCGATGCTCGTGCCTGCGACATTCGCCCACGCTGCCACAGCGGGCGACAAACCGATCAACGCGAACTGCCCGATCGGCAAGGAGCCCATTGTTCCGTCCGCCGGCACCATCGAGTACGAAGGCCAGACGATCGGTCTCTGCTGCCCCGGATGCGGAAAGGCATTCCTCGCATGGGACGAGGGCCGGCGCGACGCATTCGTAGCGCTGGCAATGCGCGGCGAGGAGCCAGGCCAAGCCCATCAGGATTCGACGGGTGGATCTGCCACGTCACAGCCCGCGTCGGTGTCGTTTCCGTACCCACTGGACACGTGCATCGTCTCCGGCGAGAAGCTGGGCTCCATGGGTGATCCGGTGACGCTGAAGCACGAGGGGCGAGAGATCACACTCTGCTGCAACGGATGCGTGAAGGAGTTCGAGGCTGAGCCGGCGAGGTTCATCGAGAAGCTCGATAAGGCCATCGTCAATGCGCAGCTCATGCACTACCCGATCGACACGTGCATCGTCGCGGGCGGCAAGCTCGGTTCGATGGGTGATCCGGTGGACCTCGTCTACAACAACCGGCTCGTCCGCTTCTGTTGCGCAGGCTGCCTCCCGAAGTTCAAGGCCGATCCGGCGAAGTACTTCATGGCGCTCGACAAGCAGATCGTCGAACAGCAGACCAAGACCTATCCCTTGTCCACGTGTGTCGTGGCCGGTGGCGAACTCGGCTCGATGGGCGACCCGGTCGACTACGTGTATGGCAATCGCCTTGTTCGCTTCTGCTGCGCGAGCTGCATCAAGAAGTTCGAGGCCGAGCCCCACAAGTACATGGCCAAGATCGACAAGGCGTATGCCGACGCCCAGCGCGCGGCCTATCCGCTCGATACGTGTGTGGTCGCCGGCGGCGAACTCGGTTCAATGGGTGATCCCGTCGAACTCGTGGCAGGAACTCAGCTCGTGCGCTTCTGCTGTGCCGGATGTCGGCCGAAGTTTGAAGCCAACCCGGCAAAGTACCTCGCAACACTTGCCGCTGCGAAGTCCAACTCCAAGTGAACCAAGGAGCAGTGACATGAGACACACGCTACTGCATCTTCTCGGGTGCATGTTGCCCCTGAGTGTCATTGCGCTGCTTCCCCTCTTCGGCGTGGACAGCGGCGTAATTCTGCTGGTCTTCTTCATCCTGATGTTCGGCTGCCACCTGTTCATGCTGCGCGGTCGCGGGCATCACGATGAGCCGGGTCCTTCTTCAGATGGAGGTCATACCCATGCACATCATTAACCCAAAGCGAGCGGGCTTCGGCTTCGGTGGCACGCTCGCCATATTCTATCTCGGTTGCGTGTTCGTCATGCTCACTGTGCCGCAGGATGCCGTGGTGCGCTTCTTCAACAGCATCATGCACGGCTGGAATGTTGAGCCCATCATGCGCTGGGACATGCCGTGGTGGGAGGCTGCCATCGGAGTCGTCGAGATCTTCATCCTCGGCTGGCTCTTCGGTGCATTGTTTGCCGTGCTCTACAACCTGTGTGCAACACCGAGGCTTGGCGTTGCACTGCGAAGTGAGCGATGAGCCATGAAGGCCAGTCCGATGAGAGCGGCGATGACATGAACGAACACAACCACGAGCACGACGCGGCCTACGAGAAGGGAAGCCTCTCGTTGACCGGCTCCATAGCGATGGGCACCGGCGTCATGATCGGGGCTGGCATCTTCGCCCTGACTGGGCAGGTCGCGGAGCTCGCAGGAGGCCTGTTCCCTGTGGCGTTCATTGCCGCCGCGATCGTGGTCGCCTTCAGCGCGTACTCGTACGTCAAGGTGTGCAACGAGTATCCATCGGCGGGCGGCATCGCGATGATCCTGAAGAAGGCCTACGGCCCCGGCGTCATCACGGCTGGCTGCTCGTTGTTGATGTACTTCTCCATGGTCATCAACGAAAGCCTCGTCGCCCGTACCTTCGGCACGTACACGATGCGGATCTTCGGCGAGGGGTCAGACTCCTGGCTCGTTCCAACTTTGGGCGTCGGGCTCATTGCGGTCGCGTTCGTCGTCAACCTGCTGGGCAACCAGGTCATTGGCGGACTCAGCAAGGTCACGGCGATCATCAAGATCGGGGGCATCGCGGTCTTCGCCGGCATCGGCTTGTGGGTGTCCGGACTCTCGTTCGACACGTTGATCGGAGATGGCTCAGCGTCGGACGCTGATGGTGGTGTCGGCGGCTTCCTCGCGGCTGTTGCGCTGTCGATACTCGCCTACAAGGGCTTCACGACCATCACGAACAGCGGTGATGAGATCAAGGAGCCGAAGAAGAACGTCGGCCGCTCGATCATCTTCAGCCTGCTCATCTGCACGGCCCTGTATCTGCTCGTCACGCTGGCGGTCGCGGGGAACCTCAGCATCAACGAGATCATCGCTGCCCGCGACTCGTCGCTCGCCGAGGCTGCTCGGCCGGCCGTCGGTCAATGGGGTGAGTGGCTGACCATTGGCCTTGCGATCGTTGCAACCATCTCTGGCATTATCGCCAGCATGTTCGCGGTCTCCCGGATGCTGGCGATGCTCACTGACATGGAGCTCGTCCCGCATCGGCACTTCGGCATGCCAGGTCGTATTCAGAAGCACACGCTGGTGTACACGGCGGTCATCGCGATACTGCTGACGGTCTTCTTTGACCTCAGCCGTATCGCGTCGCTTGGCGCGATCTTCTACATCGTGATGGACATGGTGATCCATTGGGGCGTCTTCAAGCACCTGCGACAGGAACTCGGCGCCCGTGGGTCGGTGCTGCTCACAGCACTCCTGCTCGATGCCATCGTGCTTGGCGCATTCGCGTACATCAAGCTCACGACTGATCCGCTGGTCGTGGTCGTGTCGCTGGGCGGTATGGCCGTGATCTTCGCAGCCGAGTGGTGGTTCCTTCGGAAGGAGTCTGCATCCAATGAATCAGAACAATGAGCCTCAAACCGATCCGGTCTGCAGCATGACTGTCGCCCCGGGTGACGAAGCCGAACGCATCGAGCATAGCGGGACTGACTACCTGTTCTGTTCGACAAGCTGTGCCGAGAAGTTTCGCGCGGACCCGGCCCGCTACGTCGAAGGGCAGGAGCAACGTTCCAGCGGTTCTGATCACTCCTGCTGCGACCACCACGCGAAGAGGCCGAGGGGTGCTGAGCATACGGGACCGAAGGATGCGATCTACACGTGCCCCATGCACCCGGAGGTCCGCCAGGTCGGTCCCGGTGACTGCCCGAAGTGCGGTATGGCGCTCGAACCGGTCGATGCGACCGCAGAGCAGGACGACACCGAACTACGTGACATGACGCGGCGCTTCTGGATCGCCTCCGCGTTCACAGCGCCGCTGCTGGTCTATGTCATGGGCAACATGCTCTTCGGTCATCCATTCGAGTCGTGGATCAGCCCTGCGGTCAGCCAGTGGGCGGAACTTGTGCTCGCGACACCCGTCGTGCTCTGGTGCGCGTGGCCGTTCTTCGTCCGCGGCGTCCGTTCGATCCGGGCGATACAGCCGAACATGTGGACGCTCATCTCCATCGGCGTGGCGATTGCATACGTCTTCAGTGTGATCGCGACGATGGCTCCCGGGCTATTCCCCGATGGGCTGCGGGATGACTCCGGCCGCGTTGGCGTGTACTTCGAGGCGGCCGCGGTCATCGTCACACTGGTGCTGCTCGGCCAGGTCATGGAGCTTCGGGCG
>CAJQOW010000109.1 GCA_905480055.1 uncultured Acidimicrobiia bacterium | reverse complement strand
GAGGATGCTCGCCAGTATGCAGGTGAGCTGAACGACTGAATGGTTCGGCGTTGAGGAGGCAGTGCGCATGCGGTATGTAGGGGCGATCGACCAAGGCACCACCAGTTCGCGGTTCGTGGTTGTCGATGAGAACGGCACCTTTGTGTCCATGGCCCAGATGGAGCATGAACAGGTTCTGCCCAAGCCCGGCTGGGTGGAGCACAATCCCGAGGAGATCTGGCAGAACACCGAGGCGGTGATTCGCAAGGCGCTCGAAGAGGCAGGCCTCGCGGCATCGGACCTCGCTGGTGTCGGGATCACGAACCAGCGCGAAACTGCCGTGGTGTGGGATCGATCCTCCGGTGAGGCCGTGGCCAACGCGATTGTGTGGCAGGACACCCGAACAGCTGGAATCGCCAAGTCACTGACCGAGACGCACGGTGCTGATTGGTTCCGTGAGCGGACCGGTCTTCCACCATCCACCTACTTCGCAGGCCCAAAGGTCCGCTGGTTGCTCGATGAGCGCCCCGATCTCGCAGAGCGTGCAGGCAAGGGCGAGCTTGCGTTCGGCACGGTTGATGCGTGGCTCGCGTACAAGCTCACGGGTGAACACGTCACTGATGTCACGAACGCTTCCAGGACCATGCTCATGGACCTGCAGGCGCTGGCCTGGGATGAGGAGTTGTGCGACGCGGTTGGCGTGCCGATGTCGATGCTGGCACGCATCGTCCCATCCATCGGTGACATCGCTCCCTGCCACGGTGTGCTCGAGGGCACATCACTCGCAACCATTCTGGGCGACCAGCACGCCGCGCTGGTGGGCCAGGCTGCCTTTGACCCTGGTGACACGAAGGTCACCTACGGAACCGGAGCCTTCCTCGTCTCGAACACCGGAACCGACATCGTGCGATCCGGTGCGGGGTTGCTCACGACCGTCGCCTATCAGCGAGCAGGAGAGTCGGCGGTGTATGCGCTGGAGGGCTCGGTCGCAGTCGCTGGCTCAGCCGTGCAATGGCTCCGCGACAACATCGGCTTGATTTCCGAATCGCCAGAGGTGGAGACGTTGGCCTCGACGGTGGATGACAACGGAGATGTCTACTTCGTGCCTGCATTCTCTGGCCTCTTCGCCCCGTACTGGCGCGACGATGCTCGCGGCGTGTTCGCCGGGCTCACCAGATACGCGAACAAGGGCCACCTTGCCCGTGCCGTGCTCGAAGCAACGGCGTTCCAAACAAAAGACGTGCTCGCCGCGATGGAACAGGACACGGGTGCAGCGCTCAACGAGATCAGGGTCGATGGGGGCATGGTCGAAAACGCCCTCCTGATGCAATTTCAAGCAGACATCCTCGATATCGACGTGATCGTTCCTGCGGTGGTTGAGACGACGGTGCTCGGAGCGGCGTTCGGCGCCGGTCTTGCGACGGGTGTGTGGTCGAACAGTGACGACATCACCAGCCATTGGCGTGAGGGTCATCGATACTTGCCGGCCATGGCGGAGGACAGGCGTAGCGAACTGGCTGACGGGTGGACCAAGGCCGTCGACCGGTCACTCAACTGGGTGATGGGCTAGCGCTCGTGCATGACTGAACCTCCCAAGGTGGCTTACCCGAGGCGCACCTGGGTTGTGCCGATTGCGCTCACGGTGATGTTCGGCTTCGGTGCGATTCTGTATGGCTTCTCGGTGTACGCAACTGATCAAGCCGCAGGCGCTGAGTTCTCGAAGACGACGCTGTCACTCGCATACGGTGGATCGGTATTCGTGGGGGGCCTACTCGCCCTCCCTGTTGGGCATTTCGCAGACACCCACGGCGTGAGGATCGTCGTTGGGGTGGGGGCGTTGCTCGGCTGCTTGGGATTGGTCGGCTTCGCCCTGTCCCAGAACACCTGGCAGGTGATTGCATCCTGGTGGCTGCTCGTCGGGCCGGCACAGGCGATGATCTACTACGAGCCGGCGTATGTGGCCATCGACCAATGGTCATCGCCGAAGGACCGCGCTCGAACGCTGGCAACCATCACGCTCATCGGTGGCCTCGCTGGGATTGTCTTCATCCCGTTGACCGCGTGGCTCGTCTCGCTCATCGAGTGGCGCGCCTCCGCTGCGTTGCTTGGGCTGTCCGTCCTCGTAGTTGGTGGATCAACCGCTCTCTTTGCTCTTCCTCGATGGAACAACAGAGCAGGCGAGTCCGGCGACAGAACCAAGCTCCGTACACCTGTTCTCCGTGACGTCCGGTTCCTCCTCTACACGGTTGCCCTCATGCTGCTCCTTCTGTCCACGCAGGGAGTGATCACGCATCGTGTGGCCCGCTTCGAGGAGATCGGGTTCTCGCTGACGGTTGTTGCGGCGTGGGCCGCTGTCGCATCGGCTTTGAGCCTTCCCGGTCGCTGGATCGCACCACGACTGGCCGAACGATTCGGCGCCACGCGGGTCCAGGCAGTTATTGCCGTTGTCGTGGCCGCAAGCGTCGTCCTGATGGTTGACGGCACGACCCCGGCTCACATGATTGGCCACTTCGCCCTCTTCGGGTTCGCCTTTGGTGCCCTCATCCCGCTTCGGGCGATGGTGATGGGCGGGTGGTTCTCGGGGCCTCAATATGGGCGAATCATGGGCACACAGTGGACAGCGGTGGTGCTCACGGCGGCCGCGGGTCCGTTCATCGTTGGCGTTGTTCGTGACTCCACTGGTGGATACGGACCACCTTTCGTGGTGCTCAGCGTCTTCTTTGTCATCGCGGCGGGCGTGATTCTCGTGAGCGGGCACGCTCAGCCGAGTCCCGAATCCGCTGCTGCAAACTTGCTGTGAAGGCGCAGTATCGCGCCTGCCGATAGGCTCATCCCACAATGTCGATACCGAACCTGCTTGCGATCTCTCGCCTCATCCTGACGGTCGTCGTCATGGTGATGATCCTTGCGTCACCGGACAACCGAGCCATGGCGATCGCCGCTGGCATTGTCTTCGTTATCGCTGCATTGACCGACTTCGCCGATGGATACCTCGCCAGACGATGGCGCATCACGACCACCCTCGGTGCCTTCCTGGACACCGTTGCCGGCAAGATCCTCGTCGCC
>CAJQOW010000108.1 GCA_905480055.1 uncultured Acidimicrobiia bacterium | reverse complement strand
GTATTCGCACCCAGCTCGAACAAACCTCTGAGGCATACCTCGAGCTGGCCGAACGCGAGGCATCCCTTGCTGAGCAAGGCCGCGAGATCAGCCAGCTCTACGACGTGTCCAGGACGATCGGGGCCGGTACGAAGCTCGATGAGGTGCTGCCCGAGCTCGTGGGAAGAGTCGCGCAGTCCGTACATGCTCGGATCGGACTTGTCCTTCTCTACGACCCTGAGACCGAGCACCTCGACCTCATGTCCCCCATCTGGGCTGCGGGTCACACAGTTCATGCCGAACCGTTCTCGCTCGCACTCGATGAGCCAAGCATCGGAGCGAGGGTCTTCATGGGAGGTGACCCCATCACCGCCAACGAGCGCGCCAACGTTGGCGAGGATCGACTCACCGAGGAGCTGGACGCTGATCGGCTCGCTGGCGTTGCGATGCGGGTGGAGAATCGCACCATCGGTGTCCTGATCGTCGGCGACAAGGAGTCCGACTTCACGGACAACGACATCGAAACACTCGAATCAGTCGCCGCCCCAGCGGCACTGGTCCTCAACCAGATGGCACGCTATGAACTCGCTCGCTCCACGAGTGAGCGCATGGCTGAGCTGGCCGAGCTGAAGACCGACTTCGTTTCGGTCGTGTCGCATGAACTGCGGACGCCTCTGACGAGCATCATTGGTGCGCTCACAACGCTGCAACGACCCGAACTCATGCCAACCGATCCGCGGGCCGTGCAGCTCGTGGACATGGCTGCCAAACAGTCGAACCGCCTTCGCACGCTCATCGAAGACCTCCTCGTGATGTCACGCATCGAGGCCGAATCGCTGCCGGTGCGGCCGGAGGAGATTGAACTCGAGCCGTTCATCGTGGAGCTCCTCGATGTCCTGCCGGGCGGCGAGGCAGTTGACCATGTCCGGAACGAAACCATTGGCAGGGTCCTCGCGGACCCAGACCACCTCGCGCGGGTGTTGACGAATCTGGTCGACAACGCCATCAAATACGGCGGAGATGATGACATTGCACTGACGACCGCCGCAGTGAACGGCGAAATTCGCATGTGTGTGATCGACCACGGGCCAGGAATCCCCTACGAGCAGCACGACCGGATGTTCGATCGGTTCACGCAACTCCAGCCCCACGCAACGCGCTCGAAGGGTGGAGCCGGGTTGGGCCTGTCGATTGTCCGTGGTCTCGTCGAGGCCATGGATGGGCGGGTCTGGTATGAACCCACGCACGGCGGTGGGGCGACATTCACGGTCGCGATTCCGTCGGTTCCGGACTGAAGCCGGCAGGCTCCTCAGCTAATCCTGTGCAAGGATCTCGCTCGCGATCTTGCCCTCTTCCTGCCCAGCGGCAACAGCATGGAAGCCACCGTCGACGTGGACGATCTCACCAGACGTCGCACCCGCGAAGTCTGAGAACAGCACGGCGGCCATATCAGCCACCGGTTGTGGATCCCGAGGGTCCCATCCCAGCGGTGCACGAACCTGCCACAGGTTCTCGAATTGCGTGAATCCAGGAATCGACTTCGCGGCAACTGTGGCAAGCGGCCCGGCTGAGATGAGATTCGCTCGAATCTGGTCCGGTCCGAGATAGCTCGCGAGGTATCGGTTCACCGATTGGAGGGCAGACTTCGAGACTCCCATCCAGTCGTAGGCAGGCCATGCGCTCGAGTTGTCGAAGTCGAGGCCGATGAGCGATCCCCCGCCGGCCTTTTGCATCAGCGGTCGCAAACCAACGGCGAGCGTCTTGTACGAGAACGCTGATGTGATGAACGCGGTTGCTGCCGAGTCCGACGGTGTTGAGAGGAACTCGCCCCCGAGCGCATCGCCGGGAGCAAACGCAATTGCGTGCAGTGCACCGTCGATGCCGCCCCACCGGTCGTCGAGGGTTGCCACGAGATCCTGCATGTGCGTCTCGTCGTTGATGTCGAGTTCGAAGACGTCGGCTTCGGTCGGGAGTCGCTTGGAGGACCGCTTGGTGAGCGACAATCCCCTGCCGAATCCTGTGAGCACGACCTCTGCCCCTTGCTCCTGGGCAACGCGCGCCGTGTGCCAGGCGATCGAGTCGTCTGTCAACACCCCAGTGATGAGCAACCACTTACCCGACAGCATGCGTGGTCCCTTCGTCGTGCGGTCAGACAATATACGCAACGAGCGTGCCGGAGCGACACTGCCGCGCCCAGTCGCTACCCGTCGCGCGCTACGAAACGTTCGCCCAGGCCCGTAGACCGAGGCCCATCACGAACAGGAGGAGGACCCCGTAGGTGAGCGCTGGGCGCTTCGCCATGGTCGATCGATACAGATACGCAAGGGTGAACGTGATGACAATCACGACGCCGTAGAAGACGTGGAAGGCGTTCCCGGGCCGTACCCCACTCGAGTAGAGGTACACACCAGCACCAACCTGGATGAGCATTACAACGATCGCGATCACCCTCGCGATGTCGAACGCCTTCGGGGGCTCCTTCTTCATCACCGCCAGGAGCAGGCCCCATGCCCCGACGATGCCGCAGGTAACTACAGCTACCCAGAACCACGTCTGGTGGAACGACAGCACTTGTGCGAGCGACACCGTGGCCCTCCATGAACCTCTCGTTGAACGAATCCGAGGTGGCGAATTCGCGGGCGCAGGCCCGGAAGTGGGGGCGCCAAGTGGGGTAGGTTATCGAAGTGCTGGAACTCCATCCCACCGCAATGGCCCACGGGGGCGAAGCTGTCGCCCGCAAGGACGGCAAGGCTCACTTCATCGCGGGCGCCATGCCAGGTGAGGTCGTGGAGGCTGCGGTGACGGAAGATCGGGGCTCATGGGCCCGAGCACGGCTCGTGTCGGTCCTCGACGCATCACCCGATCGGCGCGAGCCTCCCTGTCCCCATGCACATCTGTGCGGGGGGTGCCAATGGCAACACACGGAACGTTCCACCCAGCTGAAGTGGAAGCGCGACATCGTCGCAGGCCAGCTCTCGCACCTCGGTCGCATCGAA
>CAJQOW010000107.1 GCA_905480055.1 uncultured Acidimicrobiia bacterium | reverse complement strand
CGCCCAGACGCTCAAGTCGCTGTCAACTCCATATCGGGAGACGGACGACGCTCTCTACCTCCAGGAGTTCGAACGCACATTGACGCCCTACCTCGATCCTCCACCGGGACAGAAGGTCGAGGTGGTTGCCAAGGTGATGCCCCTGGGTCTCGAGATCCTGCAGCGGTCGGGATACCGATTCGATTCCCAGCTGACGCTCGCCATGAAGTCGATGGCTCAGGCAGAGGCGATCACCGGTGCGCTTGTTCCGGAATGGACCGGCACCGAGTTCATGGAGAGGTCCCTCGTAGCAACGAAGGAACTCGTGCCCGATGCTCTCACCGCTGATGTCGTCAAGGACGCCGTGATTCGTCAAGCGAGTTTCGTGGCAAGGGAAGCCATTGAGCAGATGCCGTCCATCCAGGAAGGTGCGCTCAAGTGGCTGACCAACCTCAAAAAGGGCGGGTTCAAGGTCGAACTCGACACGTCCGACCTCGATCGGCAGATGGTGGCCTTGCGTGGCGTGGCGATGATGATGACGCTCGGTCTCCTCATCGCCGGAATGGTCATCGGCTCTGCTCTGGCCGCCGGAATCGGTGGTCTGGAAGGAAGCGCTCTGGCGCCTGTGGTTGACTTCGCAGTGATTGTCTTCGCCGTGTCGGCCGGGGTTGGCGCCATCGCCATTCTTGTCCTGTCCTGGCGGCTCTTCCGCCTTACCCGTCCGGCGAAGCGGGACCCTCTCGATCGCCTATGAGGCCGGCTCGCTACTCCTGTGCGTGACTGGCAGGGCCGCTATTCCGGATCGATCCCGGTGACGTCTTCGCCCATGTCGGCTGCCTGAGCGACCTCGTCCTGGGCGAGCGAGGCGGCCTTGTCGCTGCTGAGTTCGATTGCAGAGATATCGGCTCCAAGCTCTGACACCGAGACTCCCACCGCGTTGACCAACGATCCGGCCGTGGCCCTGATCTCTTCCTTGATCGTTGGGTCCTTGAAGGCCTCGCCCACGGTTCCCAGGGCGGCGGTGGCGGCATCACCAAGCGTCTTCAGAGCGTCCTTGAGTTCGTCTTGCGTGGGAGCCTCCGCTACCTGTGCTCGCTCCCCGGCGACGTAGTGATCCTTCAGCGTTGACCCGAGCGCGTTGAGCTGCTCGGCGACTTCGGCCCACGCTTCGCGTGATTGACTCATGGAGCTCCCAAGAGGGGGTGCATCTAGCTTGCCACACCTACGACTGTCTGTGGTCGTCCTGGTGAAGCACCCACGCGGAGCTCAGGGGTTCGTTGCAGTGACCAGCTCGCTGATCGCGCTCGCGACAAGCTCAGGATTGTCGGCCTGCGGATAATGGCCGGAGTCCTCGGCGAGAACAATCGTCGCCTGCGTCTGTGCTGCGATTTCGTTTGCTTCGGCAACAGGGTCGGGGAAATCGGGATCAGCTGTACCCATCACGACGAGGACGGGCTGGGTCACGGCTCCGAGCTTGCGACCAGATTCTGCATGTGAGCTGGTTGAGATGCGGCGGAAGCTTGCAAACCTGCCCGGCTCCTTGAGGTTCTCGGACAGTCGTGACGCATAATGCTCGAGGTCAGCAGGCTGCGGACCCGGATACAGGCTCTTGCGGTAGTACGAGACCCAGGCAGGCCGACCCCAAGGGGGTGTGAGCATCACCCTGAACAGCGCTGTCTGCCACGCCGGCATCGGCACATCTCTCACGAACGGCCCGAGCAGAGCGATACCGGCAACGGTGTCCGGTGACTGTGTTGCTGCAACGACTGCTGAGGCACACGACAGCGAATTACCGACGAGAACGGCCGCCCCAGCATCGAGGTGGTCGATGAGGGCGAGATAGTCCGATGTCACGGCGGCGTCGTCGAGTTGCTGCCAATTGGTGGACGAATCGCCCATGCCTCGCAGGTCCATCGTGACGAACCGAACTCCGGCGTCGGCCATCGCTCCCCGAATGTGGCGGTACGAGTGGCGCAAATCGCCCATCCCCGGCGCTGCGATCACAAGGGGGCCATCGACGCCATTGTCGTCGTACGAGAGGCGTCCGTCGGGTCGGTCGATGTACTGGGTTTCTGGTGGGTTCACTTTGCAGGTCCTTCTGTTGGGTTTGTGGCTTGCTCGATGCTGGTGATTCCGATCCGCCATGTTTCATCGATGTCAGCTCCGGGCGGGAATCGGTCTGCGAGTTCGAGGGTCACCATCCCGTGGGCGAACGCCCACGCAGCTCTCGCCCTTTGGCGATCGCCTCCGAAGGCCGCCAGCACAGGTGCGATTGATCGTCCTTCGATCCCGTCGGCGATTTCGTCTCTCGGGAGGCTCTGGTTGTTCATGAGCGCATAGAGATGGGGATGTGCGAGTGCCCAACGTCGGTAGGCGCTCGCGATCGCGCTGATCGGGTGATCGCCATCGGTGGCCGCCTTCTCGAAGGCCTCGGCCTGGCTCGTGAGCGCTTCCGATACGAGCGCCACCTCGAGTTCGTGCTTGTTCGCGATGTGTTTGTAGAGCGAGGGCGCTCGTATCCCGAGGTCGTTGGCGATCGCCCGCATGGTGAGTCCCTCAGGGCCCTCGCGTTCGAGCAGGCTGCCCGCCGTTGAGACGATCTGCTCACGTCGATCCATGATTCTCCCGTATCGCTATTGTGGGCTAACGCTGTTAGCCCACAATAGCCATCGCACCCAGTTTGTCAAGAGCCGCGCGACTGAGTTGCACCCCGTCCTGCATCTCACGGCCTCGGCGTTGGTGGGTGGGCCGTGGCAGAATGGACGACAGGGAAGGCTGAAACGTCTCTGTGAGGTGCACGATGAAAGCGATCATTCAGGACGGATTCGGTGATCCAGGGGATGTACTGATGGTTGGCGAGGTGGATACACCGACGGTGGCAGACGACGCCGTACTCGTGCGGGTGCATGCAGCGGGAATCAACATTGGCTCCGTGTACGGCATCCGCGGCTATCCGAAGGTGATGCGTCCCATCTTCAAGGCCATGACAGCCAAGAGCGGCGTGCCTGGTTTCGATGTCGCTGGAACGGTTGAAGCCGTTGGCAAAGAGGTGAAAGGCCTCGAGCCGGGGCACGAGGTTTTCGGTTGGGGCAAGGGCGCATTCGCAGAGTTTGCAGCCATCAGCGGCGACGCCTTGCTGCCAAAGCCGACGAATCTGACGCTGGAACAATCGGCAGCAATCGGCACATCCGCGTTCACTGCCCTGCAGGCCCTGAGCGACTACGGCAATCTCCAGCCAGGGCAGCAGGTGCTGATCACGGGAGCGTCGGGTGGCGTGGGATCCTTCGCAGTGCAGATTGCCAAGTCGATGGGGGCGGAGGTAACCGGCGTCTGCAGCACCCGGAACATCGAGCTCGTCCGGTCTATCGGTGCAGACCACGTGATCGACTACACCGAGCAGGACTACACCGTCGCCGGGCCCATGTACGACTTGATCCTTGACAACGTCGGCGTCCACTCGATGAAGGACACGCGGCGTGCCTTGACTCCAAACGGGATCTTGTTGTCCAATGGTGGGCCAGCTCCGTCCGGATGGTTCGGCGGGATGGGGCACCCGATCAAGGGGACTGTTGCTTCGCTGTTCGTGAAACAGCAAGGTCGAACGTTCGTTGCGTCAGGGAACAAGGAAGACCTTGCCACACTGAAGAACCTCGCTGAGGCGGGGGATATCGTGCCGGTGATCGACCAGACGTATCCGCTGGCGGAAGGCGTCGAAGCGATCGCCTCCGTCGGCAACGGACACAACCAGGGCACCACCGTCATCGCCATGTGAGGACGGCTGGTACTCCGGCGAGCGATCGACTTGAAAGGACCGCTGATCTGTGGAGAGTGTTCGGATAATCCTCTCTGGCATCTGGGTCGCACTGATGTTGACCTATCTGTTGGGAGATGTGCTTCGCATCTTCGCTGGCGATTTCACTTCGGGAGAGATTGACGGCGAAGAGGCGACTCAGTGGATGTGGGTGCTGGCCGCTGTTTCGATGTTGATCCCGATTGTCATGGTGGTGCTGTCGCTCACGCTGGCGTATCCCGCGATCAGATGGGTCAGCATTGTCGCAGCCGTCTTCCTGGTTCTCTTCAACCTTGCAGGGTTGCCATACGCCGGCCTCTACGACAACCTCCTCATCGTTGTCGGCTTCGTGTTCAACGGAATGATCATCTGGTACGCCTGGACGTGGACCGTCACGTGAAGAGATCAAGCCATCGAGCGGCGGATGCACATGGCCAGGTCGTTCCGTCCGAGATACGATTGCCCTGACGATGCAGAAGCTCACTTGGTGGTTGGTCGTCGGGTTGGTGGTTGGCCTGACGGCATGTGGCGGGGGTGAACTCAGCGTGACCGAATATGCCGAGACGATCGAGGACTCGGTCGAAGCCATGGAGGAACGTTTCGCTGAGGCTGACGCGAAGTGGGAAGCCGAACAGCCGAGCATGGAGGGAGCGCTTCGATACTGGGATCAACGCCTCGACATCCGCGAAGACTTCCTGGAATCCATCGAGGCTCTCGATTCACCGCCCGAGGTGGCTGACATGCACGCCGAGTCGTTGTCGGTCTTCCATCGAATCACCGACGCAGACATTGCGCTTGCTGCGCGGGTTGCCGAGTACACCGACGTGTCCTCCCATCGGCAGTGGCTCGATACTCCGGAAGGTCAGGCTTCCCTGGCGGTCCTCGAGGACGTGTATGCGTTCTGCCGCTCCAGCCAGGATGAGCTCGATGCGACAGCCGAGCGCAAGTCGCTCGACAGCGTGCCGTG
>CAJQOW010000106.1 GCA_905480055.1 uncultured Acidimicrobiia bacterium | reverse complement strand
AGAACGACAATCGATAGCGCGGGATGGGACATCCCGCGCAGCGTACCTGACATTCCGCTCCGGACATCCTCCACCGGGCATTTCCAAGGTCAAGTGATTCGATGTTTCAGCCGATAGATATCTGATGTACGCCACACGTGCCGCGCGCTGGTACGCACACGGGATCGCCATGCTGATCGCCGCGCTTGCTGTCTCCTTGCTCGCCATGCCTTCCTCGACCGCGTCCGACGACCCGCCTGCATGGATCTTCCCCGTTGTGGGCGAGGATGGAGTGGACTTCGGCTACTACGACACCTGGGGAGCTCCCCGCTCAGGAGGCCGATCACATGAAGGTGTCGACATTGGAACCTACGGTGTCAAGGGTGTGCCGGTGGTTGCCGCAGCGAGCGGCGTCGTCCGGTATGTCAACTGGTCATCGGACCCGGACAATCTGAATCCACACCGGTGCTGCACCATCTCGATCGACCACGACGGCGGATGGCGGACGTCCTACATTCATCTCGACAACGACACACCGGGAACCGACGACGGCCAGGGCTGGGGCATCGCAGATGGGATCGTCCCGGGCGTGACCGTGAGCGCAGGTCAACTCATCGGATGGGTCGGGGACAGCGGTAACGCCGAGGGCACCTATCCGCACCTCCACTGGGAAGTTCACTCACCGTCCGGCGTTGTGAACCCGACGCCTCATGCAGACAATGCAACCCGGATTTCGGCACCGATCCCGTTCGGGTGGGATGGACACTTCTGGGACGATGAAGACTCCGTACACGCTGCGAACATCGACATCATCGCCGATCTTGGCATCACGAGGGGCTGCAATCCTCCCGATAACACGATGTACTGTCCCAACGACAGCATCACGCGTGGCCAGATGGCGGCGTTCATCCGCCGGATGCTCAGCCTTCCAGCAGCCGACGAGAACTTCTTCGCCGACGATGATGATTCGATATTCGCCGGCGACATCGATGCAATCACCGCAGAGGGCATCGGATTCGGATGCACCGAGACCAACTACTGCGCGAACGATGCGCTGACACGTGAGGAGATGGCCGAGCTGCTGGTGCGCACCTTTGGGTACGACAACCCGGACGGTGTGGACCTCTTCGCAGATGATGACGCTTCTCCCTTCGAGGCGTCGATCAACGCCCTCGGCCATCACGGCATCACGAAGGGCTGCAACCCTCCTGCCAACGACAGCTACTGCCCGGACAACTCACTGACCAGGGCACAGATGGCGACCTTCTTTGCCAGGGCTCTGGAGCTTGGGTCCTGATCGCACTCAGCTCGATCGCGTCGTGCGTTCGGGTGCCACCGGAGCCAGCCTCTCGGTCGGCGCCTGTTCGCCTGGGATAGGCCTTCTGGAAGAGTCGCGACGAGCAGGTCGGCCCCGGTATCGGCGGCATCAGTGACCAAAAGCATGAGGTGCTGCAGGGATTCACGAATCCCAACACCACGAGATCGGACCGGACGGGTGCACCGTGCACGCCTCGGTAATGCCCTTCAGCATGTGGAAGGTCTGGTCGCTCGATTCCGTCGTGCCTGACTGCTGCCGCAGGGGCTCGGGCGGCTAGTTGAACGCCCGATACAGGAATGCGGCGAACTGGCCACGGGTCACATAGCTGGTCGGGCAGAACCGGTCGTTGGCTGGGGGGTTGCACCCCTTGGTGACTCCAGCCGTGGCGAGCTTGTCGATCTCCGTCTCGAAGATCGACGCGTCGTCATCGGTGAAGAGGTCGCCGCCGCCGGTGTCGGTGTAGGCGAATGCTCTACTGAGGAAGGCTGCCATCTGGCCTCGCGTGACCTGACCGTCCGGACAGAACCGGTCGTTGCCAGGCGGATTGCAGCCCCGTGTGACACCGGCGGTTGCAAGTTTCTGGATGTCGGTCTCGAAGATCGATGTGTCGTCGTCGGTGAACAGGTCTTGAGCACCGGTGTCCGTGAACCCGAATGCCCTGGTGAGGAAGGCAGCCATCTGGCCTCGCGTGACCTGGCCGTCCGGGCAGAAGTTGTCGTTGGCAGGAGGGTTGCAGCCCTTGGTGATGCCCAAGGCCGCCAGCCATTCGATTTCCTTGTAGAACGTGTGATCGGCGCAGATGTCATCGAAGGTCGTCTTCGAGATCTTCACGGTGAACGACGCCGACCCGGCGGAAGTGACCGAGATGCCTGCGTTGCACAGATCGATGGAATCCCCAACGCTCATGACGTGACTCAGGGCCTGCGAATAGGAGGAGAGCTCTCGCCACTCGAACGGCACGGGAGGATGCGGTCGAACGTCGGTGTTGAGACTGAAGCACGTGGGGCTCGCACAGCGCTCCACCTTGTACATCTCGACACCCTGCCACACGTTCGGGATCGGGTCGTGTGTGCTCGTCGTTCGTGCCCCGAGGACGTAGAAGTGTGAGCCGTCCCCGATGACGATCGCCTGCGTCCCGCTCCGTCCGACGGTGTTGAGGGTGATCGTGGAGTCGGATCCGTCCCAGATCTCGACCTGGTTGGTCGACATCCAGCCAGCCGAGTATCGATTGAGCGGCGTTGTCCCGTACGGCTCGGGGAATGAGCCCCACACCGTTCCACCACCGGATGACCATGCCTTGCGGTTCCCAGACATGAGGTCGATGGCGTTGTCGTACTCGGAGATTCCCTGGGCTCCCGGCAAGGGAACACGTGTGTAGGAATGCGGCCACGACAGCATGTGGCCCATCTCGTGGGCGACGGTTGTCCACGACTCGGTGTCAACGCCGAGGTATCCCTCGCGGAAGTTGGCCGGGTAGGTGGTTGGGCATGTACCGCCTCGTGAGCACTCAAATCCGGGGCCAGCAAACCCTCCACCGCCAGGTCTGAGGAACAGGGCGCCGTTTGCGGTGCCGGTCGAGTTGCGCCGAGCCCAGACTGCGCAGTCCGACCCTGAGTACGCCGATGGGATAACGCCTCCGACGATGAAGTCGGGATCGTACGCCCCGTTGGAGAGCCAGCCGAAATAGGCAGTCATCTCGGCATCGGCATCCGACACGAATTCGGTGGCTGTCGTTCCAAGCCGGTTGCCACCGCCACACTCCCACACCTCAAATACATCCTTGCCGGAGGTGTATCTGCGGACCTCGTCCGGATAGGGGATGAGTCCAAGCGGGTCCTGGCCGCCAGCGATTCCGAGGCTCGATTGCCCGTCGGTCGGATAGGGAATCGGTTCAATGATGTCGGTGCCATGCGGGAGATCGGTGGTGGTGCCGTCAGCTGCCGCCGGGGTTGCGCCTGCGAACTGGAGGACGGAAACAACGGCAACCGCGAGAACGACTGTGGTTCTCCGTGTTCTTCCCATCATCGACGGGTGCTCCGCTCTCGTGTCCCGAATAGCCTGTTTCGGCCTGATCTCCGCACGACCGAAAGGGTATCTCACATCGACCCATGCAGCGCCACGAAAGCTCCCTGGCGTGTGGCGCCGCCCCGGCAACGTTGCCGGGAGTTGGGATCCATCAGGGGATGGCGTGGACCGTTGTACCGATCGCCGCCCAGTCGTACATCGCCGCTGCCTTGTCGTCGGCCTGACGTACGCAACCACCGGAGCGGAAGTAGCCGAGCTCATCCTCGGTTTGCATCGGTTCCCCGTTCGGGTACCGAGGTATCGAGTGGAACCCGTAGGCCCACTGGTTGCCCCATGTGCCCGGTCGTACGAACCGCACCATGTTCTTCATCGTGATACCGCCGTACGGCGCCCAGGCGTTACGCGACTTGGAGTACACCGTGTACGTACCGATGTGTGGGATTCCCTTTCGCCCCGAAACGGGATAGGTGTCGACCAGCTGTTCGTTCGCATCGATCATCCACACACGCTGTTGGGAGTTCGAGTAGATGACCCTGCGGCCCTCTCCGACGTCGGGATAGGGCGGGGGTGGGCGCTCAGGCGGAACATTCGGCGTGAGCTTGAGGATGC
>CAJQOW010000105.1 GCA_905480055.1 uncultured Acidimicrobiia bacterium | reverse complement strand
CTGACCTCGCCAGTCGGGGCTAGCGCCTCAACACAAATCCGAGACGACGAAGGCCCCTTCCGGGGTCTTCGTCACATTTGGACACAATTGAGGCGGCGCAGGAACGCGAGCGGCAAGACAGCCCGAGTATCCCTGCTCTGGGGCGGAGGGTTGGCTCGTGCGATGGACGAGAGGTACCTCGCTGTGTAAATGGCATCTGGACCAGACGTGGACCAAGCCGTAGAAACAGCGAAACCCGCCGAGTGTTGATTCGGCGGGTTTCCTTGTGCCGCAAGCGTTCGCGGCGGCTCCGGGGGTGGGACTTGAACCCACGACCTGCGGATTAACAGTCCGACGCTCTGCCAACTGAGCTACCCCGGAAGGTCGTGTCACGCTGTGGTGAACGGCTGGGAGGTTACCACCGCCTCCATCCAATCCCTCTTGCGCTCCGGCGTCCAATCGACCTTGGCACCCCGGCTGTGTCACAATCCCCTGATGCGATTCAAAGCAGGACTCATCATCGGTTTCGCCGTCGGCTTCGTGGTCGGGGCGAGGGCTGGCAAGGAGCGGTACGACCGTCTCGTCGCAAAGGTCAAGAGTGCGTTGGCACACGACCGTGTGCAACAGGCAACAGACATCGCTGAACGATCCACCCGCAAGACACGCGCAGCGGCAGGAAGTGGACTCGTGTCCGTCGCTGACACCGTGCGGGAGAAGTCCGCGGCGAACTGATCAGCCGCTTTCGAGGTACCCGTCGAGCTGCTTCGCTCGTGCGGGCTGTCGCAGTTTTGCCAGCGCCTTGTTCTCAATTTGGCGAACCCGCTCCCTGGTGACCTCGAAGTGGGCGCCGACCTGCTCGAGTGTGCGCACCGTCCCATCGTCGAGCCCGAACCGCATGATGAGAACCTGGCGCTCTCGCTCGTTGAGCGCCTCGAGCGCAAGCGAGAGGTACTCCTGAAGCAGCCGGAACGCGGCTTCCTCAACAGGAACGTCTGCACCGAGATCTGGGACAACATCGCCGATGGTGGCGTCATCCTCCTCCCCGAGCGGAGTCTCGAGTGACAGCGGATCCTGAGCAATCCTTCGAAGCTCGGTGACCTTGCCCGATTCGATGTCGAGTTCGGCAGCGATCTCGGCGATCGTTGGCTCCCTTCCGAGATCCTGGTGAAGGGTTCTCTGCACCATGGCGAGCTTGTTGATCGTCTCGACCATGTGCACAGGTACGCGGATGGTTCTTGCCTGGTCAGCGAGGGCCCTCGTCACGGACTGACGGATCCACCATGTTGCGTACGTGGAGAATTTGAATCCCTTGCGGTAGTCGAACTTCTCGACGGCTCTGATGAGTCCGAGGTTGCCCTCTTGGATCAGGTCGAGAAGGCCGAGGCCACGTCCGACATACTTCTTGGCGATCGACACGACAAGGCGTAGGTTCGACTCGACCAAACGCTGCCGGGCGCGATTCGACTTGCGAACCTGCCGTTCGAGAATGAGCCGCTCTGCGGCAGTGAACTCCGTGGTCTCCTCGAAACGTTCCTCTGCCCGAACACCGGCCTCCACCTGCATCGCGAGCTCGACCTCCTGCTGGGTCGTCAGCAGCGGGTATCGGCCGATCTCCTGGAGGTACATGCGAACCGGGTCAGAAACATGGACGAGGTCGTCGTTGGAGATTTCCGTATCAGCAAGTGCAGTGTCCGACTCCTCCCTGATATCGAGACCAGATTCCATCAGCTCGGAGAACACCACCTCGAAACTGTCTGCCGGCGCCTTGGCCTCTTCGAGCTCCTGTTGCACCTCGCCGACCATGATGAAGCCGCGTTGGCGTCCCCTGTCAGACAGGGACTTGACGATCCGATCAAGATCACCAGTCATCGCTCGCTCCTCAATTCGCGCTTCTGCTGCTCCAAACCTACCAACTGTTGGAGCAGTTCCGAATACCCCTGTCCATCGGCCGAATCCTTCGTTTTCTGGAGCTGCGATCGCACACCGGCAATCTGGGTATCAATGACGGCGACCTCCAACAGGCCAACGAGGTCCTCAGGATCTGCCAACGGAGTTGCGTCGAGGGCAGCCTTGCTCAGAAGTGCACCGCTCGGTGAATCGTCCGCTCCGAGCGCAGACCCTAGGTCGGGAGCCTTGCCTGGAGCGAGACCAGAGACGATCTCGGCTGCCTTGTCGTATGCCTCGAGGGTTTCGTCGCTCAAGAACAGGTCGCGGTTCACCTCGACGCCCGCAAGCCGTTCATCATTCGCCAACACCAGTCGCAACAGCTCCGTCTCGGTGCGAAAGGTTGCCGATCTGAACGGTTGCGGTGCGGACGGCCCACCAGCGTCCTCGTAGTCTCCTTCGGGTGGCGGAGCTTCGCTCGTCCGCGAGCCCGACCGACGCATGGCCGACTCGACGAAGCGCAGATCGACGCCTGTTTCCCTCGAAACCAGAACGGCATACTCATGACGGGTCACCGCATCGGGGTGCAAGCCAATGACGGCACCTGCCGCCCTGACCGCCTTCGACCTGGCCTCGGGCTCGTCCAGGTTGTACTTCGCAAGCTCTGACTCGATGCGAACCTTGAGAAGCGGTTGTGATGCATCGACCGCCTCCCTCAGCTTGTCCACGTCGCCGGCAGCAACGACGTCTGCCGGGTCCTTGCCCTCTGGAAGCGCCGCAACCCGAAGATCCAGGTCGCCGGGCACCGAGCGATCGAAGCCACGTAGGGCGGCACCTGCGCCTGCCTCATCCGCATCGAAGGCAAACACCACGCGTTCGGAGAAACGTCGGAGCAGATCGAGGTGATCCTCGCCAAGCGCCGTACCGCACGTTGCTACGGCTATCGGCATGCCTGCGAGATGCATCGCGATCACATCCGTGTAGCCCTCGACGACCACCGATGTGTCGGACCGCACGATGTCTGACTTCGCCCAGTTGAGGCCGTAGAGCAACCGAGATTTGTGATAGATCGGCGACTCTGAAGAGT
>CAJQOW010000104.1 GCA_905480055.1 uncultured Acidimicrobiia bacterium | reverse complement strand
CGACAGGTTCGCCACGAACTCGTCCTTGCTCTCAATCACGGCAGTCTTCCTCGAGAGTTGGCTTTGGAGAGCCTCCCGCTCCCTGCGCCGCTTCATGACGGCTCGGACGAGCAGCATGGCGGAGATGGGGACAAGGATGGTCACCACGAACCGAAGCGCATCGGCGATCTCGCCGGCGAGCTCGGCCCTCCCGAGCACATCCTGGACACGCTCGTCTCGCACCTGGACAAGTGTTCCGGTGGCTGCTGCATACGGGGCGAAGTCGGGATCGTCCGCCCTACTCACGTTGGGAAGTGGCGGAGCCTGCAGATCTTCCACAAGCCTGCCGAACTCGCCTGTCAGTATCGCTGCGGTTGTCAGGATCTGTGAGCCCTCTTCGCCACCGACGTTGGCAGCAAGCTCCTCGGATCGGTGGGCGTATTCGTTCGCCGAGGTTGCGAGGAGTCTGGCTGAACTGTCGACCGTCTCCACCGAAACGGTTCCGCCAGCCCTGGCCTCCTCGAGCACGACTGTTTGGTTGGCGATGTTCCACGTGACCACAGCTTGGCTGAGGGTTGCTTCCGCCGCCACAGCGATCAGGCCCTCCCCTGCCACCTCCTGGGAACCATCCGAGGTCGAGATGAACGAAACCGCAACGAAGAGCGCCGTGATCACGAGGGCTATCGCGAGCACGGTCAAGATGCTCGAAAGCAGTTTTCGCATCGAGACCCTCCTGCAGCGGCTTCTCCATTGATCGGCAGCGCAGCCTCAACTCTTGAGTGCGCGAAATTCAAGATTTCGGCAGGAAATGCCGATACAGGGGGGTGACACGTGTGAACGCGCGCTTCGCTGTGATGTATGTTGCGACAGTCGTCGTCAGCCTTGTTTTCGCGTCCGGTCCGGCAATGGCTGGTCCGTACGAAGACATATGGGCAGTTGTGGCGAGAGCCGGGACCGAGAACCACCAGGCCATCACGATCCTGATCAACCAAGCATCGAACGCCAACGCTGTCGGCGAGCTCGACGCAGCCCTCGACCAGGCGCACGAAACGCTCGACAGCATCTTCTATTCGGCGGCGACCGACATCACCAGGATCGGCAACAACAATCCGGGATACGAAGAGGACGTGACCGAGGCGCTGGCACAGCTGGACTCGGACCACAACGCCGCCCATGCGGAGGCGAAATACACCTACCAGCTCTTCCTCGATGCGCTGATGAAGACCACGACCACAACCTCCGCTCCGACGACGACAACAACGGTCCCAGATACGACCACGACCACCGCTTCAACCACCACAACAACGGTCCCGGACACGACCACGACCTCCGTCGAGCAAACGACCACAACCGAGGCCACAACCACCACGACGACGGTTCCAGACACCACAACGACCACGGTTGAGGAATCGACACCTGAGGCTGACACGGCTATCGCACCGATCGATCCAGGATCACCGCCTGGAGATGCAGCGACGAGTATCGACGACACCGCCGAAGTGATGACTGCACCATCTATTTGGGCCATGGCTGCCACCGATGGCGACGCCGGCTCCTCAGCCGATACGGACGAGGCTCAACAGGCGAACGGGATGATGTCGACCACCGTCATGAAGTCGGTTTCCCAGGTGCTGCCTCCGGCGCTTGCACAGTTCACCGTTGCACCGTTCATCGTGTTCGAGGTACTCGTGGCGACGCTGTACGACAGCGTTCGTCAGATGGCCCTGCCGGTGCTGCTCATCATTGCCGTGATGACGGCGTTCGTATGGCTCGAGAATCGGCGGGCGACGGAGTCGCTTCCGAGCTGAGGGTCAGCCCCCGATGTAGCTCATTTCGATTCGAGGGTCGGCGATCGGCACCGCGCCCCGAAGCTCTGAGTACTGGTCCTCCCTGGCGTGCCACACGGTCCGGATGGCTTCAGCAATGTCCTCTTCCGATGGGTCGCTCCGGAGCAGTGCCTTGAGATCCGAGCCCTGTGTCGCAAACAGGCAGGTGTACAAGGATCCTTCGGCCGAGAGCCTCAACCGCGAGCAATCGCCACAGAATGGTTGCGATACGGAAGAGATGAAGCCGACGTCACCGCCGCCATCGTCAAAGCGATACGTGTCGGCCACCTCGGAGGGACGCGCCTTCGTGAGCGGTTTCATTGGCCACGTCTTGCCGATCAGTGCCACGAGTTCAGCCGATTGGACCACGTCGTCGAGGTTCCATTGGTTCGAGGTCCCGACATCCATGAATTCGATGAAGCGCACCGTGTGACCAGAGAACCGGAAGTGCTCGACGAGCGGAAGGACCTGATCGTCATTCCAGCCCTTCCTGACCACGCTATTGATGCGGATGGGGCCCAACCCGGCTGATGCGGCAGCATCGATGCCGTCGAGGATGGTTTGGACCGGGACATCAGTGTCGATGAGCTTTCGCACAACGTCGTCATCGATCCCATCGAGGCTCACCGTGACACGATCCATGCCTGCCGCGGCCAGCGCTGGAGCCTGATCAACGAGGAATTGCCCGTTTGTGGTCACGGCGATGTCCTCAATGGCGTCGATCGACGCAAGCATCTCCACGAGATTCGATAGGCCACGCCGCAGCAGCGGCTCTCCGCCGGTCAGCCTGATTCGCCGCACACCGAGGCTCGCTGCGGCCGATGCGACCGTGTGGATCTCGTCATACGTCAGGATCTCCGACCTGGGGAGATACTGATGGTCGTCGTAGACCTCACGGGGCATGCAATAGACACACCGAAAGCTGCATCGATCGGTGACCGAGATGCGAAGGTCGGTCAGCGGGCGGCCAAGGCGGTCGTTGGGCATCACGAAACGGTAGTGCGTGCGGCTTGCCTTGGGAACCGTCCCCCGACGCGGCCGGGATCAGTTGGCGAGTTCGAGGAATTCGCTCCGCGTTCGTGCATCTGAGCGGAACGTGCCCTTCATGGCGCTCGTCACCATGTTGGATTCCTGCTTCTGGACGCCACGCATCATCATGCACAGGTGCTTGCCCTCCATCACCACACCAACCCCATGGGGGTCGAGGATCTCGGTCATGGCATCGGCGACCTGATTCGTGAGGCGTTCTTGCACCTGGAGTCGTCTCGCATAGACATCCACGATGCGAGCGATCTTCGACAGTCCGATGATCTTGCCCTTCGGGAGGTAGGCGACGGTTGCCTTGCCGAAGAAGGGAAGCATGTGATGTTCGCACATCGAGTAGTACTCGACGTCGCGCACGACGACCATTTCCGATGCGCCTTCGGCGTCGAAGATCGCATCGTTGACCACATCATCAAGCGATGTGGTGTAGCCGCTTGTGAGGAAGTCCATAGCCTTTGCGACTCGCAGCGGGGTGCGCACGAGTCCTTCTCGCTCCGGATCCTCTCCGATCTCGAGGAGCTGCTCGCGCACGATTTCCTCGAGTCGTGGGGCGTAGGCGCCATCGGCAACATCGGTGTCGACCGCCCTTGACGTGTATGGGGTTTGCAGTCTGACGGCCATATGGGGGACCTCCTCAGGTCTGTTGGACGCAAGGGTGTCGGCCATGTCTGCCGCGGTCCGTCCGGACACCGGGTGCACCCATCGTGGTGCGACCTCGGCAACGGGAACCGCTACGTGTGCCTGCGTCTCTGCGTTGGGATCGGGGATTGCCCAGCCATCGAACTCTTTGGCCAGGTCGCCGTAGTAGGCGATGTCGAGGTCAATCGTCCTTGGCGCATCCGGGTCGTTCGTACGGACCCGGCCAAGGTCGTCCTCGATGCCGTGGAGCTCGTCCCTGAGCGACTCTGGGTCCAGAGCGGTCTCGGCAAGGATCGCAGTGTTCCAGAAGTCGGGGGCACCTTCCGGGCCACCGACCGACTCTGACTCGTAGCACGAGCTGACCGACTGCACCACGATGTCACTGTGCCTGCGCAGACGCCGAATGGCCTCTGGCATGCATCGATCTCGGTCCAGGTTCGACCCGGCAACGATGATGATCTCGGTGGTGTCATTGGTTGTGGACATATCCCTCTCCTAGGTACGGGATGTAACGCCGCAGTGGATGCCTGTCATTCCCGGCTGCGCATGATGGTGATCCCAACAGACCGTGCGAACCTCAACGCACCGGGCTTTTCAACCGTCACCTCAACCTGTTCGACGCGTTCGTCATCGAGACATATGTCAGCGATCTCCTGGACGAGGCGTTCCACGAGCATCGGTTCTCCCTCCTCGATGTGCGCAACGATCCGCTTGGTGATCGTCTTGTAGTTGACGGCGTCGGCAATGTCGTCGCTGGCCCCAGCAGCGGCCGTGTCAGCCCACATGGTCACGTTGACGAGGATGTCCTGCCGATTGATTCGTTCATCCGGGTTGATCCCCAGGATGCCGCGCACGACAAGGTCCTTGATGAGTATTCGATCCATCGCTGAAAGGTACTCGTCGTCGACCGTCGGATGTCTGTTCACGGTGGGGCTACATGCGGCGTACCGCCGTCATGCGAGGTGGGCGCCGCCATCGAGTCGGATGATCTCGCCCGTGATGAAGTCGTTGCGGGCGAGGAACACGACGGTGTCAGCAACGACTCCAGCCCCGCCGACCCGTTCGAGCGGGAGTTCGGCTGCCAGCGCGTTGACGTAGTCCGCACCCTCACCGGGGGGCGGCAGAATCACTCCGAGAGCGACCGCATTCACGCGAATACGGGGGGCCAGCGCAAGGGCGGCTGCACGCGTCATCGTGTCAACACCACCCTTGGCAAGCATGTAGCTGAGGTGTTCCTTGTAGGGCCGCATCGTCTTGACGTCCGTGATGTTCACGACCGCACCGTCGGAGTCCTGTGGCAATGCATCGGCGAACGCTTGCGTGAGAAACAACGGCGAACCAAGGGTGAGATTCTGGGCGGCCGCCCATCCTTCGGGAGTGACATCGGCGAACGAGTCTGCTGGAAAACCAGAAGCGCTGTTCACGAGGACCGAGATTGGACCGAGGGCGGCAGTGGCGGTCTCGATCAGAGCCGACCCACCGGCAGGGTCGGACAAGTCGCTGCTTCCCGTTTCAGCCCGGACGCCAGAGGCACGGATTGCCTCTGCAAGCTCGTCTGCGGGTCCGCTGGATCGGTTGTAGTGGATGAATACATTCGCGCCCGCGGCAGCCAACGCTTCGGTGATGGCTGCGCCGACACGAACGGCTCCGCCGGTGATGAGTGCGTTTCTTCCCTCGAGCTGCATGCGTGCGAGCGTAGTGTGAACTGCCTTCTGCGGTGCCGCGTCCTAAGCTCCCAGACGTGAGCAAAGAGGATCCCAAGCCCGGCAGATGGGTGCTCCCGATCGTGATCATCGCACTGATCGGTTTCACCTACATATTCGTCACTTCGCTGCCAGAGGCCGATGTGGCCGCGTCGACGACGACAACGGTGGCCGCCACAACGACGACCGCGCCCGCTGCCACCACCACAACGACCCTCGCGAACGACATCCTTGCCTTCCTCCAGGAACTCGATCGATTCGAGGGCGTAGCCGTGCAGCTCCAGACCGATCTGAACGCTGTCAACGACTCCTGGGAGGCCGGCGACATCGAACTCGAGCAGGCAGAGGCAGGGTTCACCGCAGTGCGCGACGGCGCACAAGTCCTCGCCAACGAGGTTGCGGCAACGTCGGTTCCCGATCCGTACACCCCAGCGTGGCCAGACACGATCACCGCATCCCAGGCCCTGGTGTCGGCAGCCGACGCCGTGATCGCCGGGCTGCTTGCGCCCGACGACGGCACCGCACGACGCGAGGCTGTTGTCGCATACAACGAGGCCACCGTTGCCTTCACGAGCCAACTCGACGTCGTCCGCTCGCTGACGCCGTAGGTCGATGGCTTCCCCCGACCCGGACTACATCTGGCGAAGGCCGGATGTGTGGGCTGGCGCGGCACTCAGCGGAGCTGCCGCAACAACATCCTTTGGGCCGTCGCTCATGCCGAGGTCGACCACCCATCAGGCGATCCTCGCCGGCGCCAGCGGGACAGTCGGCTGGGTTGTCGGATCAACTGCGTACTCGATAGCTGCCCGCACGGGGAACGCCGGCGTGGATACCGCCATCTTGGGTTCGATCGGCGCTGCGGGCATCGCTACTCGATTCCTGATTCCTTGGCACGACCAGGAACCTCGGTGGCGACCGCCCATCCGATCGGCGGCGGAAATCGTGGGCGCAGGGGCACTCTCTGCAGCAACGGTTGCAGCGGTCAAGGACTCTCGAAGCCGCAGCGCGTTTGGCATCGCTGTCGGTGCAGCAGCCACGGCGGCAGCGGTGTTTCGGATCTCGTCGTCGGTCAAGAAGCAGGAGGCGGCTCGGGACGAGTACGACCGACCAGCACCTGTCCCGGCCAAGGCAGTCGCCGAGGGCCTCGGTGTGCTCGGGGTGCTCGGTGCACTGATCGGCGGGTATCGCGTCTCTGGCGGAGCCGTTGCGCGCCGGCTCGAAGGCAGGTTGGGTGTTCCCCCGACACCGGCAAGGCTCGCTGGGAACGTCATCGCGACTGGCGTATGGGCGCTCGGAGTTCGGGTGCTTGCAGGGTCCGTGGTGACAGGACTTGCCCGCTATGACCGGGTTCTCGACCCCGGCTACGACATGCCTCCCACCGCACCGACACGCTCTGGAAGCCAGGACTCGCACGTGCCCTGGTCCCGACTTGGCCGCCAGGGCAGACGGTTCATCACCGATAGCCCGTCTGGCGCGGAGATCGAGCAAATCATGGGCGAGCCCACAAGGGCCGAGCCGATCCGGCTCTTCGTCGGCTACGACTCGGCAACAACGGCCGAGGCTCGTGTTGCCCTCGCCGTTGATGAGCTGGACCGCACCGGGGCACTTGACCGCGGTCTCCTGATCGTGTCGTGTCCAGCCGGCACCGGGTACGTCAACACGTTGCCGATGGAGGTTGCGGACTTCGCCACCCTCGGTGACTGTGCCTCCGTCGCCGTGCAATACGCTCGGCTGCCTTCGCTGCTTGCCATCCAGAACACCAAGTCCGGGGCCAAGC
>CAJQOW010000103.1 GCA_905480055.1 uncultured Acidimicrobiia bacterium | reverse complement strand
GTTCCTTCCAATCGCACCACGAGCGGCACGTCGAGCCCGACTTCCTTGACTGCTGCTACGACGCCTTCAGCGATGGTGTCGCATCGCATGATGCCGCCGAAGATGTTCACGAAGATTCCCTTGACGTTCGGATCCTTCGTGATGATCTTGAAGGCCGCAGCGATCTGATCCTTGTCGGCACCTCCCCCGACGTCGAGGAAGTTTGCTGGCTCGCCTCCGACGTGGTTGATGATGTCCATTGTTGACATGGCAAGGCCGGCTCCGTTGACCATGCACCCGATGGTTCCATCGAGCTTGATGAACGACAGGCCGTACTCCTGGGCAGCCAGTTCGGCCGCGTCCTCTTCGGACTCGTCGCGCAGTGCGACCACATCGGGATGGCGATAGAGGGCGTTCGCCTCGAAGGACATCTTGCCGTCAAGCGCCATGACCTGGCCATCCTTGGTGACGACGAGCGGGTTGATCTCGACCAGGTCGGTGTCGAGTTCAACGGCGGCGCTGGTGAGCGCCTTGAGGAAGCGGACACCGTTTCGCTGCGCGTCGCCGGTAAGCCCGAGACCTGCAGCGATCGCTGACGCTTGGAAGTCGAGGAGGCCGAATGCCGGATCGATCTCCTCCTTCAGGATCAGCTCGGGAGTCTCTTCGGCCACAACCTCGATCTCCGTACCGCCCTCCGTTGAGGCCATGACAATGTTGCGGCTCGTCGCACGGTCGAGAAGGACCGACAGGTACAGCTCGGTGGCGATGTCGATGCCCTGCTCGATGTAGAGGCGGTTGACGGTCTTGCCCTCAGGCCCCGTCTGGATCGTCACGAGGGTCGATCCCAGCATCTGATCGGCAAGTTCCCTCACCTTCGACTCGGCGGCCGACACCCCTCCGTCGATCCCATCGAGTACGACGTTGACGCCACCGACGTCAGGATGTTCATTGAAGCGTCCCTTGCCCCTGCCACCAGCATGGATCTGCGACTTGACAACGACGACCGGATTGCCGGACTGTTCCACCAGAGGAGCCACAGCGGCGACAGCCTCCTCAACCGTCGTAGCCACCACGCCTGCCGGAACGGCAATCCCCCGGTCGGCCATGAGGGCCTTTGCCTGATACTCGTGAATCTTCACCGGTCCTCCTCAGGACGTGTCATTGATCGTTGCCGAACTGTTCCTCGACCCAGGCCTGGATCGTCTCGAGCGATGTCCCAGGGCCGAAAACGTGGACAATGCCAGCCTCTTCGAGCGCAGGGATGTCTGACTCAGGAATGATGCCGCCCCCAAAGACCACGATGTCGCCGGCATCCCTCGACCTGAGCTCTTCGACCACACTCGGGAAGAGGGTCAGGTGTGCCCCGGAGAGAGCGGACAGGCCGACGCCATCGACATCCTCCTGGATCGCGGCATCAGCGATGTGCTCGGGGGTCTGATGCAGCCCGGTGTAGATAACCTCGCAGCCTGCGTCGCGGAGGGCACGGGCAACCACCTTGGCGCCGCGGTCGTGGCCGTCGAGACCGGGCTTGGCAATGAGGATCCGAGTTGGCATCGGCCGACATGGTAACGGGTAGCTGGCACCTCGTACCTGGAACTGCGGTGCACCTGACCGCTACGTCGACAGGAACTCCTTGTACCAGCGGGCAGAGTCCTTCGGCGTGCGTTCGAGCGTTTCGTAGTCAACGCGGATCAGGCCGAATCGTTTCTCGTACCCTCGAGCCCACTCGAAGTTGTCGAGCAACGACCACAGGAAGTAGCCCCAAACGTTGGCTCCCTCGGCCCTGGCATCCCAAACCGCCGAGATGTGCTTCTGGATGTAGGCAATGCGGTCCTGATCGTGAACCTCGCCGTCGGCTGAGACCTCGTCGGGATACGCCGCGCCGTTCTCCATGATGAGCAGCGGGACGTCTGGAGCCCATCGAGTGACTCGGTTCAGCATCCACGTCAGCCCCACGGGCTCGACACCCCACTCCATCTCGGTCAGCTTCCCGGGCGGCGTGGCGAGTACCGCACCATCGACGCCTGGCCACTGGCCGATCATCTCAGCATCGGGGTCGTGTGCGATGTGGTTGATGTTGTAGTAGTTCACGCCGAGGTAGTCGATGGTCTCCACGGCATCAGCCAATGCGTCCTGGTCGATCTGATCGCCAACCCCGAACCGTTCCATGTACTGGAGGACGAGGTCTGGGTACTTCCCGTCCAACACCGCAGCAGCGAAGAGCCTGTTGTGGATGGCGTCCACACCCCTGGCTGCCGTGGCTGCTTCGTCACTCGGATCTTCTGGCCAGGCCGGGATCAGATTGAGCACGATGCCGAGCCTGTCGTCGTCCTGCCGATTCGTATCACGCATCCTGGCGATGGCACCGTGGTGAGCGAGCATGAGATGGTGGGCAACGACATAGGCGGTGCCCGGATCGGTGATCCCTGGTGCATGTCGACCTGAGGAGTGCCCGATGAATGCGACGCAATGCGGCTCATTGAACGTCGCCCAGACCTGGATCAGGTCGCCAAGCGCTTCCTTGGCTGCGGAGGCATACTCGACGAACCAGTCGACCGACTCGGGATTCGCCCATCCGCCGCGATCCTGCAGCACCTGGGGCAGGTCCCAGTGGTACAGGGTCGCCATCGGTCGAATCCCCTTGGCAATCAGCGCCTCACACAGTCGTCGGTAGAACGCAACACCTTCGGCGTTCACCTCACCTACGCCATCAGGGAGGATGCGCGACCACGAGATGGAGAAGCGATAGGCGTCCAACCTCATGTCGGACATCAGATCCACATCTTCGAGGTAACGGTGGTAGTGATCCGTTGCGATGTCACCGTTGTGGCCCTCGAACGTTGCTCCTGGCGTGTGCGAAAACGTGTCCCAAATCGACCACGAGCGACCGCCTTCGTCGACGGCGCCCTCGATTTGATACGAGGCCGTCGCGGCACCCCAGATGAACCCTTCAGGAAAGTTCTGTGCAGTGAGTTCCATGGTGCCTTCCCGACCTCGGCGCCGAACACCGCGAGGCCTGCGACGTCGACCGCTGACAGTAGGGTCACTGCAGAACCCATGCATGGCGATCAATTTCTCACAGGCGTGAACTACTGGCCTCGCCGCAAGGCGATGTATTGGTGGTCGGACTTCGACAGAGCTGAAGTCGAGGACGAGTTCGATGTCATTGCGGACCTTGGTATGTCGGTGGCTCGCATCTTCCTCTTGTGGGACGACTGGCAGCCAGCTCCTGAAGCGGTTTCACCCGAGCGCCTTGCGGATCTCGGCACCGTGCTCGATGCAGCTACTGACCGGGGCCTCGGTCTCGACGTCACCTTCTTCACAGGGCATATGAGCGGACCGAACTGGGCGCCCGCCTGGATGCTCGATGCGAAGGGTCCGTTCCCCTCACCACGCGTTCAGCAGGTGGTGTCAGGAGGAAAGGTGGTGCCATCGTCGTATCGGAACATGTTCACCGATCCGATCGCCCTCGATGCGGAGCGGCTCCTCATCGACACCGTCGTTGGCGAGTACGCAGCCCATCCCGGCGTGTGGATGTGGAACCTCGGCAACGAACCCGACCTTTTCGCCCACCCACCGAGCGCGACGATCGGCAGGGAATGGGTGCGAGAGATGACAGACCGCATCAAAAGCATCGATGGCGCGCATCCGGTCACGACCGGACTTCACGTGGACAGCCTTCTCAACGACAACGGCCTCCGCGTCGACGAAGTGTTCGCCGAAAGCGACGTTGCGGTCATGCATGGGTATCCGATGTACATCCCGTGGTCACGAGATCCGCTGGATGCAGACTTCGTGCCCTACCTCTGCGCCCTCGTGACTGCCCTGAGCGGCAAGCCATGCCTTGCCGAGGAATGGGGAGGCTGCACGTCTCCCGACGGTTCGGACTCCGCGACGTGGGAATGGGAGGCGTACGGCCAGCCCCGGACCCAGTTCATGGCCGGGGAGGAAGCATTCGCAACATACGTAGCCGATGTTCTGCCTCGGCTCGTTGCGGTGGGCTCCCCCGGATCGTTTCTGTGGTGCTTTGCGGACTACGCAACCGAGCTGTGGGACCGCCCGCCGTGTGATCCGGGCGGAGCGAAACACGAACGGCACTTCGGGCTCGTTCGCCCCGATGGTTCGCTCAAGCCGCACGCAGAGACGCTCCGAGCTTTCACAACCACCAACCCCACCGTCATGGAGCCAACGCAGCGTGTAACGCTCGACATCACCCCCGACGAGTTCTACGGGCATCCAACGAAACACGCCCAACGCCTCTATAAGACGTTCGTGGATGATCGGTGGGCCGAGCAGAGCCAGCCCAAGAACGGGCCCGGCGATCGGTCGAGGTCGTAGGCATCGTGTCGTTGCACCCGCGGCACGTCGTGCTGATCGGTCCGATGGCAGTCGGCAAGACGTCGATTGGCCGAATCGTTGCTGACCGCATGAACCGACCGTTGCTCGACTCCGATGTGTGGATAGAGGCGCGCCTCGGAATGAACGGCGGCGAGTTC
>CAJQOW010000102.1 GCA_905480055.1 uncultured Acidimicrobiia bacterium | reverse complement strand
GCCCGGCAGGACTTGAACCAAAAGTCTCGACTCCAGACCCCGACAAGGAATCGCAGCCAAATCGACTGCGACCCGACGCCAAGCCACGAAGCACGAACCCCCGAAGACATCGGTCAACACGGGAGTATCTCGCCGCAACAGCACAGAGCGGTGGGCCCGGCAGGACTTGAACCTGCGACCGATCGATTATGAGTCGACAGCTCTAACCAAACTGAGCTACGGGCCCGCAAGCGGAAGAATACAGACCACCCCGCCGCAGCTGCGACCGATCAATGGATCAGGAGCTGACGCCTCCGTAGGGGATGCCAATGAGGTCGGCCATGTTTCGGTCGAAGGTGGTCAGATCGTCCGGAGACAGATCAGCAAGTGAACGATGACCGCATGCGCGAGCCAGGACGGTCATGAGTTCGACGGCTGCATCGAAGAAGCGGGCAAGCCTGTGCGCTGCCTCATCGACGGGTAGGCGTGCCCGGAGATGCTCCTTCTGCGTGGCGATACCCACCGGACAGTTGTCCGTGTTGCACGCACGCATGCCGAGGCATCCGATCGCCTGAAGTGCGGCGTTCGACACGGCAATCCCGTCCGCCCCGAGCGCCAACGCCTTGACGAAGTCTGCAGGTGTCCTGAGGCCGCCGGTGATGATGAGCGTGACATTCGATGCGCCCTGTGCGTCCAGGAACCGTCGAGCCCTCGCCAGCGCCGGGATGGTTGGCACCGAGATGTTGTTGCGGAACAGCAGCGGGGCGGCGCCGGTTGCGCCTCCCCTGCCATCGAGGATGACGTAGTCCACACCGACGTCGAGCGCTGCGGCCAGGTCCTGCTCGATGTGCTGGGCCGAAAGCTTGAAGCCGACAGGTATCCCTCCGCTTCGGTCTCGTACCTGAGCTGCGAACGCTGCGAAGTCGGAGGGCTTGGTCCACTCCGGGAAGCGGGACGGCGAGATGGCGGGCTCCCCCACCGGGACCTCGCGGACCGAAGCGATCCTCTCGGTCACCTTGTTTCCTGGCAGATGACCGCCTGTGCCTGTCTTTGCGGCTTGACCGCCCTTGAAGTGGAAGGCCTGAACCTGCTCGATCTTGTCCCACGAGAAGCCGAATTGTGCGGATGCCAATTCGTACAAGTATCGAGAGGAGGCCGCCTGCTCCTCTGGCAGCATCCCTCCCTCACCCGAGCAGATACCCGAACCTGCGAGCTCTGCTCCGCGTGCAAGTGCGATCTTTGCCTCTGCGGAAAGCGCACCAAAGCTCATATCGGACACGAACAGCGGGATGTCGAGCATCAGCGGTCTCGAAGCCGCGGGGCCGATGACCAGTGTGGTATCCACTTCCTCGTCGTCGAGGAGCGGTGGTCTGGCAAGCTGGGCAGTGACGACCTGGATGTCTGCCCAGCTCGGGACCTTGTCGCGTTCAACGCCCATGGCACCCATCGGTCCGTGGTGGCCGGTCTTTGATAGCCCGTGGGACGCAAGCTCTCGGATGAGCCGCACATACGGCTCTGCATGGGTGCCGTGGGGATCCTGCCATTGGCCCTGATAACTGTCACGATCGAACGGTTGCGGATGCTCCAGTGCAAATGCCGCGACTTCGTCTCCGTCGACATGGATCGAGCCATCGTCGACCCATGACGTGAACTTGTGGAGCTGCTCAGACTCGTTGTAACTCGATACGCCAGTGTCGAATCGGTAGTCCCATCGATGGACACCGCAGATGAGGTCGCCGCCCTCGATCGTGCCGTCTGCCATGAGAGCGCCGCGGTGGAGGCACCGGCCATAGAGCACGCTGTGGCCCTCGCCGTCTGGCCACCGCACAACAACCAGGTCGACGCCTGCGACGATGGCATGGGCAAGCGCACCGGGCTCGAGGTCGTCGAAGCGTGCGACGGCGACTGCGCTCACTCTTGCCACCTCACTTCGATCTCATTGGCCTGCAGGTCGCTGAAGATAGTGATACGAGTACAGGCGCTCGTACCCCAGCGTGTCGTACAACGCGCGTGCAGCATCATTGGTTCCGACAACTTGCAGGCTCATCGTCCTGGCCCCGGCGTCTGCCGCCCACGAGTTCGCGGCATGCATCACCCGCTGCGCCAGACCTTGTCTGCGGTGTTCCTCGTCGATGGCAACGGAGTACACCAAGCCCACGCCGTTCACCACGGCGACCAACCCGGCCGCTCGACCTGGAAGCCACAGGCCGAGACCGAGCGTTCCCAGCCGTTCGACGAGGCGGTCCCAGGCTGGCTTGCCGTTCTCGTCGCGCCCGTTCAATCGGAACAAGTCGTCGACGAACGAAGGATTCCCGGGATCGACGTGCACGACCCCTCCGTCGTCTCCCGCTCTCGCCTCGGCAACGAGCACGGCAGTTTCGTCGCAGGGAGTCAGATTCCAGGCTGCCGTGCACTCGTTGACGAGATCGTCGGGACAAAGGGGGGTGACACGAATGGTCATGGGTGCCCTGCGGTGATCCAGCCAAGCCTCGATCCGCCTCCCCGTCTCGGCTGATGTGCTGGCCGCGGTTGTCGTGGATGCCGAGTTCACCCTGCGAGTGAATCCG
>CAJQOW010000101.1 GCA_905480055.1 uncultured Acidimicrobiia bacterium | reverse complement strand
GTTCAGTGAAGCTACCGATAACCAGGTATTCTCCAGGCACGAGAGCGTCCAGGCGCTCTGCATAGGGCTTGGCGGTTGGCCTCGCTACATTCACAGTCCTCTCAGCTGTTTCAGGGGTCGCTAACCTGGCCCCGCAGATTGCGCGTCCGTCGAGCCCGCGGCGAACCTTTCAGAGGTCGACTACGTCAAAGTCATCGTCGGCTTCACACCTGTTGACTTGTCCGCTGACGACAGTGCCGAGGACACCGTGACGTCCTCAACCACTTCGACAACCACGTCATCGACCAGCACAACGGTCCAGGGTGACAGCTGATGCTCAGATCACGCGTCGTGATCGCCATTGCTGCGGTCGCCGTTGCAATCGTGCTCCAGACCACCGTGTTCGGATCGGGTCGGATTGAACCGTTCGGGGTTGCGCCCGCGCTGGTAACACTGGTCATCATCGCCGTCGCTCCCTATGTGGAGCCTGAGGTGACGATCCTCTTGGGGTTCACGGGCGGCATTCTGATGGACCTGATCGGTTCCGGAACCCTCGGGCTGTGGGCGATGTCCCTCACCGTGGTGGCGTTCATCGCCTCGCGGGTCGGTCAGCGATACGCCGACAGCGTGACCCTGTCGCTGCTTGCCGCGTTTGCGCTAACGCTGGTGGGCCAGCTCGTATATGTCATTCTCGGTACGCTTTTTGGACAGGAAACCGCAGGAGAGCCAAACGTGGTGTCCAAGATCTTCCTTCCAGCGATATGGAATGTGATCCTTGCGTACCCCGTGTTCTGGCTGATGCGGGTCGTGTTTCGGCCGCGTGACAGGAGTTTCGCCCCATGAACAGCTCGGTGCGCCTTGGCGTCATAGGAGTGGTGTTTCTTGCGCTGCTCGCCGTGCTCACCCTGCGGCTGTGGGCGATGCAGGTTGGGGCGGTGGAGGCCTACGAGGAACGCGCCCTGTCGAACCAGTCACGAGTCGTGGCCACCCCTGCGCCGCGTGGAGACATCCGAGACCGCAATGGCGTCAAGCTCGCGGGAACCCGCTCAGCGCTTGCGGCTGTGGTGGACCTCCTGCTCGTCGAATCGGAGGACGAAGAGTTCCTGGCCCAGAACCTCGCGGCCTTCCTCGACACCCCGGCCTCGGAGATCCTCGACAGCTTCGAGAACGACAGTCAGGGCGGCCTGGTCACCGTCGCCACCGACATCACCGAATCCCAGGCAACCTTCATCGTGGAGCATCGAGAGGAGTTCCCAGGGGTCAACATCATCCCCCAGCCCGTCCGCACCTACCCCGAAGGTGAGATTGCTGCCCACATACTCGGCTATATCGGCAAGCCGAACGCGGAGGATCTCGAGCGTGACGATGTCAAGGGGACCGACATCCTTGGCAAGGCTGGAGTTGAACGTTCCTACGACGACATCCTCCGCGGCTCCGAAGGTGCCATCGAATATCAGGTCGACGCCAAGCGCAAGGTGCTGTCGTTGGCAGGCGAGAACCCTCCGAGTGCAGGCGGAAGCTTGATCCTCACCATCGATGGCGAGCTTCAGGCACAACTCCAGCAATCGCTCGAAGACGGCCTTCGCCAGGCGCGAAGACTCGAGATGCAGGAGCGAGCAGATGCGCTCGCCGCCTCGTCACGTGCGGAACGGATGAACGAGGTCCTCGGTGCTGCCACGGAGCAGGCCCTCGCCGAGCTCGACGCTGTCGACTCGTCAACCACCACCACGGTGGTGGGTACTGACGATGACGACGTTGAGCCACCGCCAGAAGAGGTAACGGTCGACCCCGTCAGCGTGTTGGGATCCCTGTATCCAGGACTCCCCATCGACGACAACGGAGAGTGCCTGCCAGTCGAACGGGTGACCGTTCTCGAGGGTGAGGCCGGCGTCCTGTCCGGGTTCGAGCCACGGTTCTTGCGTGTTGAGTCGATCGATGACATGAACGGTGAAAAGGTCGCGACCGTCAGGATCGGCACCGATCGCTACACCGTCAGCGACAACGACTCATTCGGCGGGACGCTTCAGGTCCTCGAAGTTCAGGACGAGCAGGTCATCGTCTACCACAGGGACAAGTGGTGCCCCGTCCGATCAGTTGGGGTAGTCCTTGATCCCAACGACGGGTCTGTGCTCGCCATGGGCTCGTATCCCGCATACGACCCATCGGCGTTCGTCGATGGCCTCAGTACCGACCAGTGGGAGTCGCTCGGGACGGTCAACGCCTTCCAGAACTTCGCTGTCCAGGGCCTGTACGCCCCGGCATCCACGTTCAAGGCCGTGCCCTATGTGCTCGCACTCGAGAACGAGTACTACCCAATCGATCGCGGTCTCGGCGACAAGGAAGTCGGTGAGGAGTCGACCGGAGACGAGACGTCCGAGGCACCCGAAGAGGAGACGGCAGCGGAGAGCCCGACCTCACTAACGCAGACTGACGACATCCCGCAGCCCTTGCTCACCGATACCGACGAGTACAGCTGTTCGGGTGAATTCAGGTTCCAGCTGGGTGATGGCACCGTGCAGACCAAGCGAGACTGGAAGTGGCCGCAGGGCCACGGCCCGCTCGACCTCCACGGTGCCCTCCAGGCGTCGTGCGACTTGTACTTCTGGGACATGGCGCTACGGCTGTGGGACGAGCGCAGCGACGACTCCGGCGTCGACAAGGAGAATCTCCTCCAGGTGTATTCGCGCGAATTCGGGTTCGGCACGGCAAGTGGCGTCGATCTGCCGTTCGAACGAGACGGACTTGTGCCAGATCGTGCTTGGTTCCGTGCCGAGCAACAGGCAGAGTCTGGCCGAGTTCGTCCTGACGGGTCGTGGGTGGGTGGAGACCTGATGGACATCGCCGTTGGTCAGGGAGCCATGCTGTCGACACCGCTTCAGCTTGCCAATGGCTATGCGGCCATGGTGAACGGAGGCACGGTGTGGCAACCCCGTGTGGTGTCCCAGGTGGTCGATGTCGACGGAGAGGTCATCGAGGAATACGCAAAGGTCGCGCTCAACCAGGTTGATCTCGATCCTCGCACCGTCCGCATGCTGCGACAGGACCTCCAGCAGGTTGTGAACAACCAGGACCGTGGCACGGCACGGTCGGCATTTGCGGACTTCGGTCCCAACGTCGAGAAGGTCGGAGGCAAGACGGGCACCGGTGAGGTCATCAAGGCTCCCAGGATCGAGGCCTTCAAACAGGTCGACAACGCCTTCTTCGTAGGTGTTGCCCCGATCAACGACCCAGACTACGTCGTCACGGTCGTTGTCGAGCGTGGAGGCTCCGGTGGCCGTGTTGCTGCTCCGGTGGCACGCCAGGTTCTGCAGTACCTGCTCAACGGGGCGGAAGGCGTCACCGAGTTGGCCCCAGGATTGGACGCTGACTGATGACCTCCACGATGAGCGATCGCACGCCAGTCTTCCTTGACAGGGACAGCCCGCTGCGACCTGACATGACGCTTGTGGTCACCTATCTGGTGATCTCAGCGATGGGTCTGTTGATGGTGTATTCGGCAACGGCACCCGGCTTGCGAGCGAGAGGTCTCGACCCGACTGCCGAACTCAAGGAACAGGCGATCTTCGTGGTGATCGGGTTCGTCGTGTTCGGCATCATGTCATCGATCGACCTGATGGAGCTCAAGGGCTTCGTGGGACCGATCTACGTGATCTCGATAGCGCTGTTGGTGCTCGTGCTGAGCCCGCTCGGTGAAAGTGAAGGCCAGGCACAGCGCTGGATCGACCTCGGCCTCATTCAGTTCCAACCTTCAGAGGTCGCCAAGATCGCTGTTGTTCTCATGCTCGCGTCGGTGCTTTCGTTCGCCGACGTCCCGCTCACGTGGAAGACGACGATGCGTTCGGTGTTGATCGTCGCCGTCCCTGCCGGCCTCATCTTCCTCCAGCCTGATCTCGGCACGATGCTCGTGTTTGCCTTTGTGCTGCTCGCGATGCTCTTCGTGGGAGGAGCAACGCTTCGACAGCTCGGATTCCTCGGTGTGGCCACCGTTGTGGGAACTGTTGGGCTGTTCCAGCTGAACCTGGTCAAGCAGTACCAGATCAACCGATTGACGGCGTTCCTCGACCCAACCGGAAGCAGCTTGGACCTGGTCTACAACCAGGTGCAGTCGGAGATCGCCATTGGATCCGGCGGACTTCTGGGGAAGGGCCTGTTCGAAGGTTCCCAGACGAATCTGCGGTTTGTCCCGGTGCAGGCATCCGACTTCATCTTCACGGCGGTGGGGGAGCAGTTCGGATTCATCGGAAGTGTTCTCGTCCTGGCGCTGTTCGGGATCCTGTTGTTCAGGCTTCTGGTCATCGCCCGGAGTGCCCGGAGCAGGTTCTCGTTCCTCGTGGTGACTGGCATTGCCGCGATGCTTGCGTTCCACGTGTTCGTGAACGTCGGTATGACGGTGAGGATCATGCCTGTCACCGGTCTGCCCCTGCCATTCATGTCATCTGGGGGAACGGTGTTTGTGGTGATGAGCGCAGCTCTCGGGCTCGCGCACGCGGCGTGGATTCGCCGGAACATGACGTTGGCCGAGCGTCCAGCGGAGCGCTAGCTCCTGGTCGCCAGCCGATCCTGACGCCTCGAATCTGGAACCCGACGCGGGCTACGCTGGGTACCCATGCATCGACGAGCTGATCAGGGATGGATCGAGGTCATTGCCGGCCCCATGTTCTCCGGCAAGAGTGAGGAGCTCATCCGAAGGGTGACCCGCTACCACCTCGCACGTGTCCCGACCCAAACCTTCAAGCCGGCACTCGACACGCGCTATGCAGTCAGCGAAGTCGTGTCCCACTCGAGGTTGTCCACCGAGGCAATGCCGGTGTCGGACTCCGACGAGTTGCTGCGATCGGTGGACGACCGAACCATCGTCGTTGGAATCGATGAAGGCCAGTTCTTTGACGACGGCCTTGTGGAAGTCGCCGAAATCCTTGCGGGAGCAGGCAAGAACCTGATCATCGCCGGACTCGATCTCGACTATCTCGGACGGCCGTTCGAGCCGATTCCTGCGCTGATGCTGCGTGCCGAGTACGTCACCAAGTCGCTGGCCGTGTGTCACCGCTGCGGGGGGCCCGGTCTTTTCACGCAGCGGGTGGTGCAATCAGATGAGTTGGTGGTGCTGGGTGCAACTGATTCCTACGAGGCGCGCTGCCGTCGGTGTTACAACCCGCAAGAGGCGGAACAGCAGAAGCTTGACGTTGCAGCAGCGGGCGACTGAACCGTCCTTCGTGCGCAGGTGGTCGTCCGAACGCACAGCGTGAGAATTCAGTCACCATCTTGGCGCCGACCCTTGTTACCATCCACGGAACCGCACCTCCTCGTGCGGTGGCCAAGGTTTCCAACCCGGGACGGGTATGTTCGTCGTCCGTTCGCTCGAAGCGCATCTGTTACAACAGGTCTGCGGCTCGCGATCCCCACTCTGCGATCCAACCGCAGGTGGTCGACGTTTGCATGTCCGACATCATTTCGTGCACAACGAATCGGAGCGTGCCTGCACGCATCGCCTCTCACGGATGACCCACGGGTTGGATGAACGATCCACGCGTCCGACAGGACGCGCGAAGGAGTTGATCCATGGGACTCTTCAAGAAGAAGGCACCCAAAGTAATCCGCAAGGGGGATGGCAATCAGGTCAGCGAGGTTCGCACCGTCAACGGTGAGACCGTCGTAGTCCGCAAGGCAACCACGCCGAAGCCATCCGCCTCAGCAACCACAACCAAGCGCAAGCCCCAGCAGAAGCGCAAGCCGAAGCAGGGCGACAAGAAGGGCCAGAAGCGATCCCGCCAGAAGCCCCAGCAGCGCAGACGACCTCCCGTCGAGATCGTCGAACCTCCCGAGACCGCTCGCAAGCAGATGCTCGTGCGCCGCAGTCCCCACCAGACCCAGATCGTCGTGCTGGAAGGGCCAGTGCTCGTGGAGCACTACGTGGCCAAGTCAGACCGCAAGTCGCTGGTCGGGAACGTCTACCTCGGCAAGGTACGCAACGTGCTTCCCGGCATGGAGGCAGCCTTCGTCGACTTCGGTGAAGGCAAGAACGGCGTGCTCTACGCAGGGGACGTCAACTACAGCGAGTTCGACCTCGGCGGCAAGCCCCGGAGGATCGAGAATGCGCTGAAGGCCGGTGACCCCGTTCTTGTCCAGGTTGTCAAGGACGCCATGGGGCACAAGGGCGCAAGGCTCACGAACCAGATCAGTCTCGCAGGTCGGTACCTCGTACTCGCCCCAGATGAGAGTGTTCGGGGAATCTCTCGTCGTCTCCCCGATGACGAGCGTCGTCGCCTCCGCGAGAGCGTTGGCGAGCTGCGCCCAGAGGGGACGGGCATCATCGTGCGGACTGCAGCGGAAGGCGCAACCCGCGACGACATCAAGGGCGACATTGACCGCCTGAAGTCGACATGGGACAAGATCGATGAAGATCGCAAGTCCGCACATGCTCCCCAGTTGATCTACCAAGAGCCACCGCTCGTCATCAGGGTGATCCGTGAGCACTTCACCAAGGACTTCCGTCGGCTCCTGATCGACGACAACGAGACCCACAGCCAGGTGATGGAGTACCTCGCCGGTACCGAAGCAGATC